>JAGOOZ010000050.1 GCA_017992215.1 Minisyncoccota bacterium | reverse complement strand
AATAATAAAAATTAATCATGCAAAAGAAAGCAAAAAAAGTTCTCAAGGAAAATGGTGGAGCGATTGAGGATACAATCAGATCTATCCAGACAAAATTCGGTGAAGGTGCAATTATGAAACTTGGTGACACACCAAAAGTAGATATTGATGTTATTCCTACTGGTTCTATCGGTCTTGATATGGCACTCGGAGTTGGTGGTGTCCCCCGTGGTCGTATCATTGAAATCTTTGGACCAGAATCATCAGGTAAAACAACGCTTGCGTTACATATCGTAGCAGAAGCCCAAAAGAAAGGTGGTGTCTGTGCGTATATCGATGCAGAACACGCAATGGATCCTGACTACGCTGGAAAGCTCGGTGTAAATATCAAAGACCTCCTTATCTCTCAGCCAGACAACGGTGAACAAGGTCTTGAAATTACAGAGAGTCTTATTCGATCAGGAAAGATTGATGTTGTTGTTATCGACTCTGTAGCGGCCCTCACACCAAAAGATGAAATCGAAGGAGATATGGGTCAATCACATGTAGGTAAACAAGCACGATTGATGTCACAAGCACTTCGTAAATTGACAGCACTTGTTGCTCGATCTAAAACTGTTGTGATATTCATCAACCAAATCCGTATGCAAATCGGTGTTATGTTCGGTAACCCAGAAACAACTCCAGGAGGAAAGGCGCTCAAATTCTATACCTCTATCCGTCTCGATATTCGCCGTATCGCCCAAATCAAAAAAGGTGAAGAAGTTGTCGGTTCTCGTACTCGTGTGAAAGTAGTAAAGAATAAAGTCGCTGCCCCATTTAAACAAACTGAATTTGATATTCTCTACGGAGAAGGTATCTCACGTGAAGGTGAAATAATGGCTCTCGGTGAGAAACTCGGTATTATCTCAAAATCAAGCGGTGCGGTATTCACATATCTCGGTACTGCAAAGGCACGAGAAAAAGGACCAGTAGAAGAGATTAAACTTGGCCGAGGATATGATGCAGCTCGAACATTTCTTCGTGATAACAAAAAACTTTCAGATGAAGTCCTCAAAGAAGTACGCTCACGCTTTGGAGAGATTCAGGTTTCAAGTGCAGGAGAATAGAGAAGTAGAAAGTTATAAAGTTTATAAAGTAAAAAGTAGTTCACAGAAAAGAAAAAGCGCGAACCCTTCGGGTTCGCGCTTTTTTGAAAATCAAATGTACGATTCTAATTCACCAGGGCTTTTTTTGTAACTGTGTATCCTTCAATGAGGGATTTCACAATATACATACCCGGTGTAAGAGATGAAAAAATGTGGGCTTCTCCCCCACGCAGATTAGTAGTCAGAACTTTTTGACCAGCAATAGAGTATATCTCTACTATGGCATCCTTTTCAGGATAGATTCTGATACCAGCCGGACAAGATGAAACCTGGAGCAAATCATCAGATGTGATCTCAGTTACCGCAGTAGCAAACTCATTTGTTTTGAACATTTTTGTTTGCCCTTCGTCTTGACCGAATTGATTTCTTGCTACAGGTCTCCAGAAGTATACAGTGTTAGGTTTAAGATTTTCCATTTGGAAATTATAATTACCTACTCCTGTATACAGAAACCAATCACCCAGATTTTCAAGTCCAATTTGTTCACCATACTCAATCCGTACTTCTGTTGAATGTGTGTTTTTTGTGTCAACGTGCGATGTTACTTCTGCAATACGCGGAGAAAGAACAGTCGAACGCAGTGATTCAACAACAGGAGGAAGATTACTCATCGTTCTGAATGATTGAATAAAAGAAACAGAGCCATAGCCGTTATGGATAGTCATATCTACATAATATTCTTCATTTGGAAGAAGGTCATACACAGAGAAACTAACATAATTATCATATCCACCGGCTGATACAGTTGCTACTTTTACTGAAGATTTTAGAAAAATTTCTGCGTGAATCCACAAAGAATTACATGTGTTTTCGATAGTTACACCAACCATTACTGAACTAAAATTTGGAACAATAGTAGAATGGTGCATAACTGGAGCCGAAGAACCTTCTGTAACAACCATACGTGAGATGTTGTTTCTTTTTTGGCTCATTCCATCAATAAAAGAGATTCTGAAATAAAACTCTTTGCATGATTTTTTAGCCGGTATCAAGAATTCAACAAGACCCTCTCTTGAGTAGTATTTCACACCCCAAGAGCTTAAATCAATATTTGAATATGATCCAGTGTCACCCAAGTGTTTATAGGTGGTATCCCACGATATAAACGGTTGAATGAAATTCAGTGAATCATTTTCAAACCAGGCAAGACGTACAACAATAACAGTATCGCTCTGATAAGCATCAGCATATACATTACCTGTTGTATTTTCGGCTTGTACCGAGGGAGAGAAAGACAGAAAGGCCATTACGGCAACGGATAAAAGGAATAATTTTTTCATTTCTTAAATTTTTAAAGGGTTTGACTTATTTACTTGTATTATATCATATATAAATAGATAAGTCAATACCATTGAAAAACCCTTATAAATAAGATAGAATATTGATTATGTTGGAATATAGCGACCCCAGAAGGAAAGTATTTCATCGAATGCACAAAATACTTCCTACGGGGCAAGAATCTATGGGACAATGTTTGTAGTGTAAAATTAACTAATCATTTAAATTAAAGTATATGCTTGAATATAGCGAAATTAGAGAGCGAAAAATCATTATTTTTGAAGACGAGCCATGTGAAGTGCTCGAAAATCACGTTGC
>JAGOOZ010000049.1 GCA_017992215.1 Minisyncoccota bacterium | reverse complement strand
GAGGGAGCTGTTGTGATGGCACAACAGGTACTCAAAACATCAAAACGACCAGAACTTCTCAAGCTCGCAAATGAGATAATCTCTGCGCAAACACAAGAAATTACTCAGATGAAAACATGGAAGTATAGTTGGTTCAAGTAATACTGCAACAAAAAACACATCGTACGTACGATGTGTTTTTTGTTGCATATTTGTATAGTTACCGCTATGATACAGATAAACAAACACACCCCGTATGGCAATAGAGATTACCCACAAAACAAATTTTGGACATCTTTGTGATGAAGAATTACATGCACTATGGAACAAAACACACACCCTCGCACAAGCATCCGAACCTTCCTATGCATTGCAAATTATTAAAAACACAAAGAAATCGCTCCAAAAAGAATTCGAAAAAAGAAAACTCCCCCTACCGATAGCACCATCTCCATAAGATGGTGCTATTTTCGTACGCGAGAAATACTATGATCAATAAATTCAGTTAGAGATGAACCAACAGCATGAAGTTGCTGAGTAAGAAGTGATTCCTTTGTAAGACCTGGAAGTGTATTCACCTCAATAACATATATACCTTTTTCTGGATGAATAATACATTCAACTTGTGAATACTGGGCGAGGCCGAGACCTGTATGGACACGCCTTGCAATCGTATCAAGCATTTCTTTTTCAGAAAGAGAGAAAACTCCAGGACATATTTTATGGGCACTCTGTGTATATTTTGACGTATAGTCAAAATACGGTTTGTCTTTTGATATTCGTATTTCAGTCGATGGTAATATATATACATCTTGCCCGCGAAAACCCTCAATCACACCGATAGACGCCTCTCTTCCTACAATGAGTTCTTCCACAAGAATAGAAACATTCTGCCCAACACCGACACGAAATGCACGGACAACATCATCAAATGTTTTACAGACATGAATACCCATCGATGAACCACCAGTCAGTGGCTTGACGATATACGGTGGTGGGAATGATTGTACTACCTCACGAGCTTTTTGGAGTGCGTATGCATCACGAGGACCATCAAAATCTTTTTGATACGCAGGATATAAGATATGCTTTGGCGTGAGGATACCGAGTGTATCACAAACTTGTTTTGTATGCGCCTTGTTATAACCAAGCGATGAGGCAAGTACACCAGACCCTGTATACGGAATACCGCACTCTTCAAGCTCTTTCTGAACTCGCCCATCTTCTCCGTACTCTCCATGAAGTGCATTAAAGATAACATCAACCTTGTATGGAAGTTCTGTACGAGAAAGAGGGAGACCATTGTAATGCCACACACCATGTTTATCGATATAGATATCAATCGCAGTGTATCTGTCTTTGAGCGTATCACTTCGTAAGCATTCTAAAACATGAGCACCACTTGCAAGTGATACATCATGTTCTGTACTAACACCCCCACGAATGACACCAACGCGAATCATAGAAACAGTATACAATACTGAATTTTAAATCTCTAATGCAAAAAATCTTTTCGCTGTTTTGTACGATGAAACGTAATACCAAATCGGTGTGCTTCATTATTTGCGAGGATGATTGATTTCTTGTGAGCCTTAGCAATTGCTTCATTATTCATGATTGCTTTTGCTTTGTGTCGGTCATCTTTTACGACAGACACAATAGGAATATCAAATTGATACCGATTAAGTACACGCTGTGCAACATATATTTGGGCAGTACTCCCATCAACGACGACAAGGTTGGGTAATCCCCATTCGGTATGTCGAAACCGTCGAGAGAGTACTTCTTCGAGTGCACCTGTATCATTCGCGCCTGTTTGAGTTCGAATGATAAATTTCTTATATTCAGATTTTGCCACTTCACCATTTATGACGACAGTCATCACACCAACCATATTTTTACCTGAGAGATGAGCGATGTCGTATGCCTCGATACGGAAATTGGATTCCTGTTTATAATTTCCAACTTCTAAAGAATCACTTTTAATCAACGCAACATCATTGATATGCTCAATTGCGAAAATTCTTTTTTTCATTTCACTTGCCCGTTCAAATTCGTACTTCTTAGCATACGCATTCATTTCTTTTTTAAGATTTACAATAACGCTTTTCTTTTTGCCTTCAAAAAATAGTTTGAGATTTTTGATTGTCTTTGTGTATGCATCTGATGCTACTCCTTCATCAGGGGCAAGACCAAGTTGGCGGTAAAATTCACGATTATCCTTTTTCACTGACTGTGCGTCACTATAGGGGAAAATTCGGCGAATTATTTTCATCGCATCACGAAGTTGCATACCGTTTGGAAAAGGACCGTAAAATGCTTGATACTTTTTACTTTTTACTTCCTTCGCAAGATTACGCCCACGAAGCACGAGCACGCTTGGAAATACTTCACGAGTAATAACCACATAGTTGAAACTTTTATTATCTTTTTCTTTTGTATTATATTTCGGCTGATGCTTCTTTATGAGTGACGCTTCGAGAATCAAAGCCTCGAGCACACTATCCGTTTCCTGCCAATCAAGCGTAGTTGCCTGTACGGTCATATCGAGAATGAGTGGCCCACGAGTAGCGATAATATCAGACGAAAAATAACTCCGAACACGATCACGGAGAGAAGTCGTCTTGCCAATATAGAGAATAGTATTACCCTTTTTGAAAAGGTATACCCCTGGAGCATCGGGCAATTTTGCTTTTTTAAGATAATCCTTTTTCACGTTCCCATCATAACACCCAAGTGATAATTGACAAAAAGGATAAAAAAGAGTGATAATACAAACGAAGCACCCCTCTTCCTATCCACTTTGATAGAGTACTGCAC
>JAGOOZ010000014.1 GCA_017992215.1 Minisyncoccota bacterium | reverse complement strand
TTTTTAAGATAATCCTTTTTCACGTTCCCATCATAACACCCAAGTGATAATTGACAAAAAGGATAAAAAAGAGTGATAATACAAACGAAGCACCCCTCTTCCTATCCACTTTGATAGAGTACTGCACTACGGGCTAGTGTGATACCTCACCAAAATTTGAACCTTTAAATAGAATTACAATGTTGAACACCGGTACATTTCCAATTAGGGAACTAATTCCAATGGTGGTAATTAAAACCCTTAAAACACATTACCAAACAGAGCCGCGGAATGATTATTATTATCACCTACGTACTCTTGAAACGGAATGGAAAATTAGTTTTAATGACCCTGAAACCTATGCACACCTAAGCATTAAAGGTATGTTAAAAGTTTGGGAAAGGCTAAAACGAATCAAAGTGTTTAGTATCAAAAACAAACAATACCTCGAACTTATTCAATCAAAGTTCCTAGAAAAACTTATTGCTGAAGCAACAACAGAAGAATTTTTGGAATGGAAAATAAACAACCGAAAAGGATCCTCTTATATTGCAACAATTAAGTTAAAGAAGGGACGATTTGTTGATGCACTCTGGTTAATTGATGGGGACTTATATGTTCTTACCGATCAAAAAGTTAATTTTGAAAACTACTCAAGAGAAGAAATTACATGGCATTGTGTTCCCAACGAACTCAGACTACCGAGTAAAATTTAACGCTATTTCAACAACAAAAAAAACGCCCCATGGGCGTTTTTTATTTCTTACGTAATACTTTTTTCAGATATTTCCCTGTATGACTTGCGGGGGTATTCGCGACCCCAGAAGCAAAGTTTTATGCTGAATACGCATAAAACTTGCTACGGGGCGAGATGTGATATCTTTATCCTTTCTTTAGCACTCGACGTAAGTATTTTCCCGTATGTGATGCTTTATTATTCGCGACTTCTTCTGGCGTACCACGTGCCACTATTTTACCACCACCCTTGCCACCTTCAGGTCCGATATCAATAATATAATCAGAGCATTTAATAATATCCATATTATGCTCAATCAAGATCACACTGTTCCCTTTTTGAACAAGGCGATTCAATACATCAAGAAGTTTTGCAACATCATCATAGTGTAATCCAACCGTTGGTTCATCAAGAAGATACATTGTCTTCTCAGGATGAGGACGATACAATTCTGATGAAATTTTCACACGCTGTGCTTCCCCACCAGAGAGTGTCGTTGCTGATTGACCAAGTGTGATATACCCAAGTCCGACATCCATCAATGTATTCAACCTGTCATACACTGCAGGAATATCTTCAAAGAAAACAACAGCCTCTTCGATGGTTAATTGAAGGATTTCATAAATATTTTTCTTTTTATATTTTACGGTAAGTGTTTCTTTGTCGAAACGTTTACCTCCACACACATCACAGGTCACATAGACCGTTGGCAAGAAGTGCATTTCAACAGCAATCTCGCCGTTTCCCTCACATGCTTCACAGCGACCACCTTTTACATTAAAAGAGAAGCGATTTGATTTCCAACCACGTAGGCGTGCCTCCTCACTCGAAGCAAACAAATCACGAATATGCGTAAATGCTCCTGTGTATGTCGCAATGTTTGAACGTGGAGTTCTACCGATTGGTGACTGGTCAATCAAAATCGCCCGAGAAAGGTATTCAGTACCCGTAAATGATGCACAGTTGAATACTTTTGCAGTACGGAATTTTCGGTCATATCTTCCCTGCAAGTTCTTGTGAATAATCTCATACATAAATGAACTCTTCCCAGAACCAGATACTCCTGTAATAGTCACTAATTTTCCAAGTGGAATTTCAGCATTAAGGTTGTCGATATTGAAAACTTTTCCACCGACAATCTTCAGTGACCCCTTGTCATTGGTTCGACGTTTTTCTGGTATTTCAATTCGTAATTCATTGCGAAGATATCCAAGTGTGCGTGATTTTGATGGGTTTGTTTTTGCTGAAAGAAGTGAGTCGAGATAATCAGCAACAATAACTTGCCCACCATGTACACCCGCTTTTGGTCCAATATCAATCAAATAATCAGATGCGTAAATAGTGTCTTCGTCGTGTTCCACAACGATAATAGTATTCCCAAGGTCGCGCAGATCTTCGAGTGTCTTGATCAAGCGTTCATTATCACGTTGATGAAGTCCAATCGTTGGCTCGTCGAGTACATAGAGTGCCCCAACAAGACGAGAACCGAGCTGTGATGCAAGACGAATACGCTGTGATTCCCCGCCAGAGAGTGTATTTGCCTTGCGGTCGAGTGACAAATACTCGAGTCCAACGTTGAGCAAGAATTGAATTCGTGCCTCAATTTCCTTGATAACAATTTTTGCGATTTCTTTTTCTTGATCAGTGAGTGTAAGTTCAATAAAGAAATCGGCAACACCCACAATAGATAACTGCGTGATTGAAACAATATTATGTTTACTTGAACCTAGATAGACATGCAATGCTTCTGGGCGAAGACGCGCGCCATTACAAGTCTCACATACATCAAGACCTCCAAAATATTTTGTACCGAGACCATTACACTCAGGACACGCACCAGCTGGTGAATTGAATGAGAAGAGGCGTGGCTCAACTTCAGGAAATGAGAAACCGTCCTTTGGGCACGCAAATTTTGATGAAAGAAGAAATTCTTCACTTCCAACAGAAATAACAACAAGACCCTCTGACTCAGTGAGTGCACGTTCGACAGATTCAGCGAGACGCATGCGTGCATCATCAGGATTATCCTTGAATTCATGAACAGCAAATGAATCGACAAGCACATCAATATCGTGCGTGTGGGTTTTCTTCATATCAATTCGTTCACGGAGATTACGCATCTCTCCATCGAGACGAACTTTCTGGAAACCCTTATTGAGTAAATCGTAGAGAAGTTGATAGTATTCCCCTTTTCGCCCGCGAACAACTGGCGAATAGATAGTACATGGAGTTTCATCCCATTCAACACCAAGTACTTTTTTTGACGAAGCGGTCTTTGGGGCACTCTTTTGATGTGCTTTAATCTTTTGTAGTGCAAAAGCCACGATCTCTTCGTTAGAAAGTTTCTTGATTTCATCACCGCAGATTGGACAGTGTGGTCGCCCAATACGCGCATAGAGCACGCGGAGATAGTCATAGATTTCTGTAATCGTCGCGACTGTTGAACGTGGATTATTTGAACGAGATTTCTGATCAATAGAGATTGCTGGGGAGAGACCTGTGATTTCATCAACATCGGGCTTGGGCATTTGGTTCAAGAATTGTCGCGCGTACGCCGAGAGTGATTCGACATAGCGACGCTGACCTTCAGCAAAGATAGTATCAAATGCAAGAGATGATTTACCTGATCCTGACATACCAGTAATAACCACCATTTTGTTTCGTGGCATTTCAACACTGATATTTTTCAGATTGTGGGTCCGTGCACCGCGAACGATAATCTTGCTTGCCCCATCTGAATTTTCATTTTTCTTTGTCATAGTAAATTTTATTTATACAGTACACCACATAGGGGTGGTACAAGAGCCCACCATTATCTCTAACGGTGGGTGTATCGTATATAAATGTACCGTTATCATACCATATTTCTGTATTTTGACAAAGTAATGTAATTGTATTACTATAAGCAAAAAATAAAATCGTTATGGAACAAGATATTATTATTGAAGGTGTCCCCGTACACAATTTTTCATTTGCTGATTTTGAAGACACGCAATGCATTCTCTTTGAAATACACGCACAAGATACTGTACAGTATTTTATCCGACTTGTAGAAAAAGAACATACGATTGAAAAAGCTCAAAATATGTTCACTAGAGAAATACAAGGAGCAATAAAAATACGTATCATGCCAGAGCAAATCAGAAAAACAGCGGCTATTGTAAACAAGCAAAATGGAACAATATTGATTCATCGGTACAGTTTGGATATACCCATGGAAGAAGAGAATAAAACTATTCTCAAGGAAATTCTTTCTAAGCATTTTCCTGAAGCAAAAATCACATCAAAAGAACTTTAAAAACGTGCTTGAGTTTCTACGGAAACTCAAGCACGTTTTATGTTTTTATCTTGTCTTGCAACAATACAATTTAATCCCATTAGAAATCACAGTCGACAAGCGACCTATTTCTAACGGGACAAGTTCCTCACTATCTTACTTCTATTTTTCTTTAATTAACTTGTCAGTTAATAGTAGTATCTCATCTCTTAAAATTGCAGCCGTCTCAAAATCCAATTCCTTCACTGCGCGATTCATTTCTTTTTCTTTCATTTTGATTATCTTTTCATAAATCGCATTTTCATATTCAGCATCAGAAAGCATCGCGAGTTTCCCTTTTTTCTTTTCTTTCACGAGTGTTTTCTTAAAGAGTTCGATATCAATACCGAGTTCAGCATTCACGGCCTTCTCATGTTTATTCTCAAGTTCTTCGGTAATATCTTTAATTTTTTTCAAAATAGTTTTTGGAGTGATACCGTGTTCTTTGTTGTATGCCACCTGAATAGCACGACGACGATTCGTCTCACCTATCGCCCGCTCAAGAGAGCCTGTCATCACATCGGCATAGAGCAACACTTTTCCATCTACGTTACGTGCAGCACGGCCAATCGTTTGAATCAGTGATGTTTCTGAACGAAGAAATCCCTCTTTGTCAGCATCGAGAATTCCAATAAGTGCCACTTCAGGCAAATCCAAACCTTCACGAAGTAGGTTCACACC
Source organism: Minisyncoccota bacterium (assembly GCA_017992215.1). Taxonomy (GTDB): domain Bacteria; phylum Patescibacteriota; class Minisyncoccia; order Phycocordibacterales; family UBA9973; genus UBA8515. The sequence continues at coordinate 5,566 of JAGOOZ010000014.1, read as the reverse complement.
AACAAGCACATCCATCTGCCCCTTTCGAAATGCGGTGAGAATCTGAATACGTTCAATTGTCTTGATTTCACTATGGAGATACTCTGCTTTGATTCCTTTATCTTTTAAATAAATAGACAGGTCTTCTGCCATTCGCTTTGTGAGCGTTGTCGCGAGCACACGATACCCTTTCTTGATTGTCGCTTCGGCTTCGATAATAAAATCTTGAACCTGACCCTTGTATTCATCTTTTGCTGACACTGGTCGTACAATTATTTCTGGATCAATAAGTCCTGTTGGGCGAATAATTTGTTCAACGATTTGTTCACTTACTTCCCGTTCAAGCTTCGATGGTGTCGCAGACACATATACAACCTGTCCGATACGTTTTTCAAATTCAGGATATTTGAGTGGACGATTATCTTTTGCACTCGGTAAGCGAAAACCGAATTCAACAAGAGTACTCTTGCGAGAAGCATCTCCAGCGTACATTCCATTTAATTGTGGAAGTGTTACGTGGGATTCATCGATAATAGTCAGGAAACCACCTTTTTCTTCAGATGGAAAGTAAGAAAGAAGTGTCTCTGGGGCTTCGCCTTCTTTTTTACCAGAGAGATGTCTGGAATAGTTTTCAATACCGTTACAGTATCCAATCTCACGAATCATCGCGAGGTCATAATTGGTACGACGCTTGATACGTTCGGCTTCGAGAAGCTTGCCTTCTTTTTCAAATTTTTTGAGCTGTATGGCAAGCTCGGCTTTTATATTTTTCACCGCTTTTTCAACCTGACCTTTTTCTGTAATAAAGTGCTTTGCAGGGAAAAGGAAAATCCCCTCTTCTTCAGCGAGAACGTGTGATGATACTGGATCAACTTTTGCAATGCGAGAAATTACCCCACCAGCAAATTCTATTTGATAGATAAATGTTTCAGAGATTGGCATTACTTCGACTTTCGAACCAATAGAACGAAATTGTCCGGGATTAATGTCAGCATTCGTACGCTCAAAATGAACTTCGATGAGTTTCTTCATCAAGGTAATACGGTCAATCTTCGTATCTTTCGTTATTTTCAAATTCACCTTTTCGTATTCTTCTGGACTTCCTAAACCATAAATACAAGAAACAGAAGCGACAATAATTACGTCTTTTCGCGTAAGAAGTGCTTGTGTTGTCGCATGGCGCAAGCGGTCAATTTCTTTATTGATTTGTGCATCCTTTTCTATATACGTATCACTCGCTGGCATATATGCCTCCGGCTGATAGTAGTCGTAATATGATACAAAATAATGCACCGCAGCATCAGGGAAAAATTCACGGAATTCTTGGGCAAGCTGAGCAGCGAGTGTTTTGTTATGAGCAATAACGAGGGTTGGTTTGTTATGTTCAGCAATGACATTTGCCATTGTAAATGTCTTTCCTGTACCCGTCGCACCGAGAAGTGTTTGTTTCATCATTCCCTTTTTTAATCCTTTCAACAACTCCAAAATCGCCTTCGGCTGGTCTCCCGCAGGAACATAGTCACTCTTGAGTTTGAATACAGGTTTTGGCATAGATAGATTTTACACTACTTCTTCTCGCCCCGTAGTAAGTTTTGTGTGCATTCGACACAAAACTTTACTTCTGGGGTCTCCGTCTGGCTTATACTCACTCTTTAATTTAAATACCTTATTAGACATATACCCTTGTAGCGTACATTATTTTGGGAAATAAAAAAAGCCAAATAAAAACCCCACTATCAGAGTGAGGGTTTTAAATTAATTGGCATGAGATTACTCGTTTTTGATTTTTTTAGTAATTACTGCTTTTGCAACACAAATCTCATAGGGACCATTTGCACTTTTGAAAGTCCAGATAGTATCTTTTGTGAAGATATTGCCACGTGATAACTCCCATGGAGCCATTCGATTGCGCATCTCTTTTTCAAGATACACTACATCACCAGTATCCAGACCTGCAAAATCAAGATTCTCAACTATCACATTTGATCCAGTTGAAAGAATACGACATTTTGCAATAGTTGATACAGGAGAATCATCTGCCTGATTTGTACAACTTACAGCACAAAAAATAGCAAAAACTGAAAAAATAATAAAGAGCTTTTTCATAAAATACAATTTAGGGTTTAAAAAATTAAGGAATTACAGTGAAAATCAAACCATTTAATTTCCTTTGTAATTCCTTAACACAGCCCAAAATATACTTTTCTAAAATAGATTATAGCATATATAATGCCATTCTGTCAAGTATCAGCCATGTCTTATTTTATAGTGAGAAATAAAAAGAGCCATTGTATTTCTAGAATACAATGGCTCAATTCGTTTGATTTGATTTCTTACACAACAAGTATATTTAGCATTACCAGATGATACTGGCTGATTCCCGTAGTAGGCCATTTCAGACCCTACAGTACTCAGGATACAATTTTTAACGCCCTATTGAGACTTGCTTTCGCTATTGTTCCTACAACCCCGACAATGCCGAAACATTATTGGTTTGTGCTATTTTCTTTTCGCTCGCCACTACTTAGAAAAAATACTGTTTTTTCTTTTCTCACGCCTACTTAGATGTATCAGTTCAGCGATTCCGGCATCAAATCTAACTAAAAGTCAAAGAACTAAAGATTACCAAAGCTCTGCTTAAATTTTCTCACTTGATTTTCCCTACGCTGACTATTGAGCGTAACTAATGCGAGCCTAATTAAACCTGATTTAAGTTTCCCTCCCAAAGGAGACTCCCTTGGGAAACACATTGATAATATAATGAATATTACATAATCTGTTTTATTTTACAAGTTTTTATATTACAAAAAAACTCTCTTTTTAAACGTTTATTAGGATGAATACATTCTATCTCTGATTTGTGCGAGTTCAGTAATTATTTTTTCATCACTAATTTTTGTAAATCTTGGAAATGTTTTTCCATCTTTTGTGACGGGCTCCATAAACATCGCAAGTGGTCGAACATCACAATGCTTCCCTATTTTATATACTCCTGCACTTTCATAAAGCGGTCGATAGATGACCATCGCACTTTCCTCGAGTCCTTCTATTTCAGTATGGTGGCCGATACCAATAACTTCATAAGCATAATTATTCACCGAATCATCAGTGTGCTTATAGTGGTAATAAAATGCTCCGATTTCTGGTTCTGATTTGTTCATCCTAGTTAGAAGCAAATCGAGGTTAAAAAAGTCAATTTGCTTAAATTATTAATAAATTTTATTTCTGTCATATTCATAACGATTTTCTTATTTTTGGAATGCAACCTCGGCTTCTAACGGGACAAGTATTATTTATTATATCCCGAAAGAAACTTTTCCTTAAGTTCAAAAAATGTTCCATCAAGAATACTCGCACGCATATCGGCAACGAGTTTGTTTATAAAATAAATATTGTGAATTGTTGCCAGTGTTCCTGCCTCCATTTCTTTGGCACGGAAAAGATGCGAAAGGTATGCTTTTGTATAATGTGCACAACTATAACATTCACATCCTTCATCCACAGGGCTAAAATCAGTCACAAACTGCGCATTTAAAAGATTGATTTTCCCGTGCTTTGTAAAGACTGTTCCATTTCGAGCGATACGAGTCGGACCAACACAATCAAACAAGTCTACACCATTCTCAACTCCCATAAATAAATCTTCCGGCTCACCAATACCAAGCAGATGACGAGGTTTTTCTTCAGGTAAAACATCATTGACCCACTTCACCGCTGTACTCATATCTTCCTTGGCAAATGAGCCACCAATACCGAAACCATCAAAATCCATAGCACCAATAACTTCGGCGGATTTTGTGCGCAATTCTTCACTTCGTCCACCCTGAACGATACCAAAGAGAGCTATCTTCTTTTGATTATCAGCCTTTAACTTTTGATGATGCTCAAGCGAACGCTTGGCCCATGCGTGTGTTCGATCAAGTGCTTCGCGCTGATATCGCTCATTTTCTTGTGGTGACGTACATTCATCAAAAGCAAAAATAATATCCGCACCCAAATTGTGTTGAATCTCGATTGATTTCTCTGGAGTAATATAATGAAGCGAGCCATCAAGGTGTGATTTGAACGACACGCCATCATTCCCTATTTTTGCGAGGGGGTCTTCACCATTTGAGGAACGTTCGGGAATAAGAAAATTCGGGTCGGTAATAGATACAACTTTCGAAATCTCTTTACCATACGCGGCACCAAGCGAAAATACTTGAAATCCTCCTGAATCCGTCATTGTGGGACCATTCCATTTCATAAAATTTCCAAGTCCTCCTGCATCACGAATAATCTCATCCCCTGGCTGTAGATAGAGATGGTACGTATTCGCGAGAACGACTTGTGTCCCCGCATCATGCACCTGCTCGGGAGTAAGCGCTTTGACACTTGCCTTTGTGCCAACAACGACAAATGACGGCGTCAGTATCGTACCGTGCGGAGTCTCAAGTGTCCCCGCACGACCAAGTGCGCCGTCGAGTTTCTTTGTAATTGTAAACGTAAGTGGATTCATATATTACCTCTGAATACTAACCCAACGAAGATTTTGAATATTTACAGGAGAACGAAGTAGTACTTTTTTGAGTGGATCAGTTGGAGAAGAAATCACATCTTCAACAATTGCGAGTACACGAAGAGACAAACCGGGAAATACGATACGAGTACCCTTCTCAGATACTAAATCAATCGGAATACTCATTTCAAAATTTCCTCCTCCACGACCAACGACAGTCACTGTGGCATGGACACCCTCGATAATGGCTTCTGTTTCTTGCCCTGGATTTGAATACAAAACAACAAGCGATGTTGTCTCATACACTGCACGCACTCGCCCAATCGGAGTATCCGTATATGCAAATATAGTATCACCCTCTTTGACACCTTCTCTCAGACCAGCATCGATCACGAGCGTATCGTACGGAGACTGACTTGGTTTTGCGAGAATAGCAGAAAGTATAAATGAAGTCTTTGCTGGTACGCGTCCGAGCATTTCCTTGAGTTCTGTATTTTCTTTTTTAAGTAATGAGTAATCGGTCATATCAACACGAAGCATTTGATTCTCTTCTTTCAAGATTTGGTTCTCTCGAAATACCGACGCTTTCGTACGAACAAGATACAGAGAATCAGACGCTGTTTCTGAAACAGTATTTTTTGCAGTCCAAAATGGAATACTGATACGTTGAAAAAAACCATGCGACCACGCAATAAAACCCGACACAAAAATACCAACGAATACAAGCGACCACAAAAGTGTTCGGAGTATTTGTGCACGTTTTCGTATTGATTTTCTATCGCGGAACTGAGATATCATCGGTATGTACTAATACATCTTTATAATTATCAAAATCATCAAGTATCACGCCAGTACCTCGAGCAACAGCAGTGAGAGGATCTTCGGCTACATAGATCGGTATTTTAATCGCAGACTGAATCAAAGTATCGATACCTCGCAATAACGCTCCACCTCCTGTAATCACTAATCCTCGATGAATAATATCAGACAATAATTCTGGTGGTGTTGTTTCAAGTACCTCCTTGACTCCATCAACAAGCATTGAAATAGCAGGCATGATTGCTTCTCGAATATCAGAATCAGTAACAA
>JAGOOZ010000048.1 GCA_017992215.1 Minisyncoccota bacterium | reverse complement strand
CTACAATTTTTGGAAATTTAATTCAACTTATGAACCAGCAACGACAAATGTTGTTTCAAATTGTCGAGATTAAGAAATTTTTCTCACTTCTTGAGATTGAATCAGATATTGATATCAACCCAAATGGTAAGAAGATGCGTTCTCTTAATGGTGACATTGAGTTTCGTAATGTATCATTTGCATACCCTAAACGACTCACAGAAGATGAAGAATCCTCAACAGAAACAGAGCGTGATCATGCAGTGTCAGACATTTCATTTACTATTCCTGCTGGTTCAAAAGTTGGGTTCGTGGGGCTTTCTGGTTCTGGTAAATCAACAATTATTAACCTCCTTCGGAGGTATTACAAACCAGCACAGGGAGGCATCTTTATTGATGGTGTAAATATGAATGACCTGAATCTTAAATGGTTTCGCTCGCTTGTTGGTAATGTTGAACAAAAGATTGATTTATTTGACCGGACAGTACGTGAAAATATTTTATTTGGACTTTCGTCTACGGATAAAAAGATTTCACCTGCGGTACTTGAAAAAGTACTTACTGATGCTTCTCTTTCTGAATTTGTTGAAAAACTTCCTGCTGGTCTCGATACGATGATTGGTGAAGGGGGAATCAAAGTTTCAGGTGGAGAACGCCAACGTATTGGTATTGCACGTGCACTTATCAAGAATCCTAAAATTCTTATTTTTGATGAAGCGACAAGTGCACTTGATTCTCACAATGAAAAGTTGATTCATGATTCTATTAATAGAAGCTCAGAAGGAAGAACAACGATTATTGTTGCCCACAGACTTTCAACTGTTATTGACGCAGATATTATATTTGTTGTTGATGATGGAAAAATTGTTGGTGAGGGTACACATGATACTCTTTCTCTGACTTGCCCCGAGTATCAAAAATTGATTAAGCATCAAATGGTTGAAGCAATGTAAAAAAATCCCCGATAATTATCGGGGATTTTTTATTTGCTCGGCTATCGTTTTCATTTCTTCATCTGATTCATAATTCACAGTAGGGGCTTGTGGAATTGTGTCGTTGAAAAATCGTGGAATAAGATGAATATGAAAATGAGGAACATCCTTACCGACAACAGAGATTTGTACATAGTCGCACGGAAGATTCTCTCTCATCGTATTCATTAATTTTTTCGTACATACAAATGCATTTTTAATAATTTCATCTGGTGTTTCGTGCATCCATACATGATGAGTTTTTGGAATGAGAAGTGTATGTCCTTTTGATACGGGGTGAATATCAAGAAATGCAAAAAAATCAGTATCTTCATAGATTACGGTGCTCGGTATCTTTTGTGAGGCTATCTGACAGAAAATACATGTATCGTTCATGCATACAGTATATGGTACAATCCTGTGTATGCCAAATCAGACAGAACTACTCGACCTTCTCTTGCAAAATCGCGGAATAGCACCTGAGGCTCATTCTCGCTTCCTCTCTCCTTCATACGAAGAGCATGTATATGACCCATATCTTCTTCATGATATGGAGCGTGCAGTTGTGCGTATTTTTGAAGCAATAGAAGCAAGAGAAAAAATCGTTATTTATAGTGACTATGACTGTGATGGTATTCCTTCGGCGGTGATTATGCATGATTTTTTGAAAAAGGTTGGATATGAGAATTTCTCTGTCTATATTCCTGATCGTCATGATGAAGGGTACGGGCTACATGCTGATGCAATTGAGTCATTTATAAAAGACGAAGTTGGACTCTTGATAACATTTGATCTCGGCATTACTGCCGTCAAAGAAGTCACCCATGCACAGGCAAATGGAATTGATGTGATTATTACTGACCACCACTTACCACATCGTACTTCAGATGAAAATTCTTCTGATATTCTTCCTCCTGCGTACGCGATTATTAATCCCAAAAAAGAAGTTTGTTCGTATCCTGATGATATGCTCTGTGGAGCAGGGCTCGCATTTAAACTTGTGCAAGCATTGATACAAAAATATGGTGAGTATTGGAATATTCCTCTCGGGTGGGAAAAATGGCTTCTCGATATGGCAGGCCTCGCAACACTTGCTGATCAGGTTCCACTGGTAAATGAGAATAGAGTACTCGCTTCGTACGGGTTAAAAGTTCTTCGAAAAACACGCCGACCTGGTTTGATTGAATTATTTCGCAAGGCAGGTGTTCCACTCCGGACACTTACAGAAGAAGATATCACCTTTACACTTGCTCCACGTCTCAATGCTGCAAGTCGTATGGCACATCCAATGGATGCTTTTCTTGTACTTTCGACAACTGACCCTGTGCAGGCAAAGGCTTCTGCTGATCATTTGGCAAAGATAAATGATGAGCGAAAACAGAATGTTGCTCACATTATGAAAGAGGTTAAAAAAGAAATGGCGAAACGTGAAGAAAAATCAGTTATCGTTATCGGTAATCCCGCATGGCGTGTCGGTGTGCTCGGTCTTGTGTCGTCAAAATTAAGTGAGGAATATAAAAAGCCATCATTTGTCTGGGGGCAAGAAGGAAGTGACACTATTCGAGGTTCATGTCGTGGGTGGGGGAATGTAAATCTCGTTTCCTTGATGTCTCTTCTTCCTGAGAATAGTTTACTTGCCTTTGGCGGGCATGCCGGTGCAGGGGGGTTCTCGGTGTCTCATGAAGAGGTACATTTTCTCGAAGAACGACTTCTTGCTGTTTTTTCTCAAATAACTATTTCTGAAGAATCAAATGAAGACCGATTGATTGATGCAACTATTTCCATTGATGATGTTACACCGCAAAACTATGCAGTCATTGAGAAGCTCGCACCATACGGTATGGGAAATCCGAAACCAAGTTTTTTATTTAAAGACCTACCTATTACCGATATCAAAGAATTTGGTAAAGAACAAAATCATTTAGAAATTATTTTTACAAATAGTCGTGGTGCTCGCGTGAAAGCTATCGCGT
>JAGOOZ010000047.1 GCA_017992215.1 Minisyncoccota bacterium | reverse complement strand
GAGGTCTTCTCGTATCTTTTTCTTCTTTCTTTCTACTTGGTCCAATTCTTTTTGACGCTTTTCTTCAAAGAGTGCTATATCAGTACCAGTACGAGCATCCATTTGCTCTATTTCTTCATCCGTAAAATATAAGCCGTTCATTAGTTCTTCAATCTTTTTATCTATAAAAGTGAAATTGAAGTTCTTGAACGTATTTTCACATCCATTTACACATCGTGAGTTGAAGTATTGAATACCTTTCTTTGTATATGGTGTGTATACACGTTCACAATGTTCACAACGTACAATACCTCGAAGTGGTTGGTCTAATTTCTCAACATAATGAATACTTACTTTTTTCTTTTTAAGAACTGATTGGACCTGATTAAAAAGCTCATCACTAACAATGGCTTCGTGGCTATTACTTGGAATATATTTACCTTCTGAATTGAGAACCTTTCCAGTATAAAAAGGGTTAGTGAGTATTCGACTAATATGGTTCTCATTTACAGGACGTGAAGTTTTTTCTATTTCCTCAAACTCGTCTTCTTCAGCAAGCATCTCTTCTTTAGTCCTTCTTCGTCTCATCGGTACAGTAACAAAACCCTGCTCTTTTGCGTATCGTGCAAGGTCAGATAAACTCCATTCGCCAGTGGCGTAGTATTCGTACATTTGTTTTATAATTGGAGCCCTTTCAGTGTCAAAAGGTTTATTCTCCATTTCACCCAGATTAAGATAGCCAATAGGTGCACGATAAGTACAAATACCTTTTTCTCTGGAGTTTCTTATTGTCATAGTTACTTTCTCGCTAGTAACACGTGAGTGATGTTGAGAGAACATACCATCAATATCCATATGAAGTGCTCCAGAGCTTGTTTTCTCGTACTTCGCATATACGAAACGAAAATCAATACCTTTACGCATCAATTTCCTTACAAGAGTATCATCACCCTTATTTCTACTTATACGGTCCCAACAAAGACACACAACGCCTTTGAAGTACCCTTGGCTTACAAATTGAAGCATCTTCTGGAACTTTGGTCTATCAATTCGATACTGGACCAATCCTTCATCTGTAATACTTATATCGTTATCTTCAGTAAAACCAGAATGCTTTTCTGAAATAATACCATCAGCAGAAAATCCTTTTATTGTAATTGGTGCTATTGAAAGTTTCTCTCGATACGCATACCGAGCATTCTCTGATTTTTGATATGAAATAGAGTTCTTTTGATTATCAGCTTCGTCTGTGCTTTTTCTGTTGTATATCAAATAACTATCACGGTATTTTCCGCTAAGTATTTCATCAATCAAATCTTTTTCTGTTTTTATGCTAACTTTTTTCATATGCATTATTGGTCTCAATTTTTATGATGCATCCATTTTTTATTTCGTATCCTTCGGAGACCATTCTTTTATGGATACCTTTCAATACACCACCGAGTTCTTCAAGTGCATCTATTGTCTCTTTTGAGAGAGTTGAGTTCAAACTCAATGAGGGACAACGCAATGACGCATTGTTGCTACACAAAAGTCCGCGTTGCCCCTCGTTAGGCTCAAACTCTGGAGCATCATATTGACTTCTGTGTAGCTTATTCATAATATCATTTTTTGTTATTTTTTTCGACCTTTTTATTCACAATTAAAACTTATCTTTAATTGCTGAAAATCTTTTGTAATAGTGCATTGCTTCTGCATTTAATTTCTCAATCTTTCGTCTCTTTTTTGTTGGCTTTCCACGATAGGTATATCTTTTTGCTTTTGCATACGCTTTATCAATTTCCGCATCAAGTTCAATCACTCGAAACATTGGATAATACCTATACTTCTTATTCTTTTTACGTGAGCTATAAGTAAGGTCATAACAATGACGACATCCAAACCAATCTCCATCTTTATAAAGAACTCCAACACGGCGACCGCAATACTGACCACTTTTATAGAGTGAGCATTTGAACCAGTATCGTTTTCCACCTAGATGACAAGGTGTTTCTATTATCGGGACCTTATAGTCAAAATCTTTCTTTTCTCCTGTAGTGTTATCTGTTTGGGTATAAATAAACCGTGCGTATTTTTCTTCGTTACATATAGATACCTGTATTGAAATACTTCCACGAGAGCCATTTTCACCCCACGAGACAGTGGTGTATTTGTATCCACCTTTTTCTTTGATGTCTCGTAGAAGCCACCATATTTCTATTTTCTTACACCAGTCCGCTTCAGATTTGCTCATATATTTTTTTAATTTCGTCCGAAATCAATTGGAAATGTCCTGTTATTGGAGCTCATTTTTACCAAACGAACTATCAAGATTTATATCGACCACAGCTGGAAGTGGTACATCTTTACCACTCCTTTTCGCTTGAACTCTCTCAAGTTCGTGCAGAGCTTTATACAGGCTTTTCTCAAGCATTGTTTCGTATCGAAAGAACCTATCACTGTCGTACATCAAACCTCCGCCAGTTGAAATTACTTCACCATTCTCCATACCAAGAGCTCGTTTTAATCTCCATATGTTTGCCACAACTCTGTCAGTCAACAGTCTCTCTATTTCTGTCTCTGGTTTAATTTCAGAGCGTATTCTTTTAGTTAGTGAGAGTAATTCTTCTTCATCCTCACCAGTAATCAAAACCTCCTTGCTCAATAACCCGTGTTTGAGTGCGTTCATCTTACTTATCTCTTTACCTTCATCTGTTTTTGGACCGCCTTTTTTAATTTCCATAATGATTTTATTTATTACTATTAAAAGCCGATTTCTTGTGCTGTTGGCATTACGAACTCTTCTTCTGTATTGTTCACGACATTCACATCGTTCACATCTTCACCTCTAATATCCGCATCAGTAATACCGAAACGCTCCTTCCACATATCAAGTCGTTTTCGATTGTCTTTGAAAGAGAGCACAAAACCCTTTCTTGTTTTATATGGTTTGAGCTGTAGCTTTGAGCGAAGATACCAACCAACCTTTCTTGCTTGAAGAGTGTCATCACT
>JAGOOZ010000013.1 GCA_017992215.1 Minisyncoccota bacterium | reverse complement strand
AACAGGAGACATGGGTGGCATGTCACGTGCCTGTTACCCGTTAAAACGGGAGTGTTGCGGGGGCCTGAATCGAACAGACGTCTTAAGGTTATGAGCCTTACGAGATACCATTTCTCTACCCCGCGTGTAATATTATATTGTTCGTACTTATTTTCTACACAGGGCTAGGCTCATAACACTCTCGGTTATTCGCGCTACTAGTCCTTTCGGAGATACCATTTCCCTGCCTACCGGCAGGCAGGTTTGTCTCGTATGTAGATTATTCCCTTATAGAAACAATACCTGCTATTATACCTAAAATCATGCATTTTGCAATACATTCGCTTTTTAACATATATTTGCTAGGATGAGTATATTCTATGAAACAAGATAAAATATACATCTATGGCAAGCACGCTCTTACTGAAGCGCTCAAAAATTCTCCACAAAGTATAAAGAAGGTTTTTCTTGCATCCGAAGATGACAAAGCACTTATTTCACTTCTCGCAAAACACAATATTTCATACGGTAAATTAGGCAAAGGGGAACTCGCTGGTGATGTTTCTGATGGGGCAACACACCAAGGTGTGATTGGTCTTATATCACTTGACCGTCTCGTTGTCTCATATGAAGAATTTATTCGGACACTTCCTGTAGCAAAAGATACCTGTCTCGTGATTATGGGCGAACTTCAAGACCCGCACAATGTCGGAGCGGTTATTCGTTCAGCAGCAGCGTTTGGTGTATCTGGTGTGCTTATGCCAGAACACAACCAGGCTCCTGTTTCAGGTGCAGTTGTAAAAGTTTCAGCAGGTATGGCATTCCGAGTACCGATTGTACGAATTGGAAATATCAATACTGTCATTCGTGACTTAAAGGATCGTGGATTTTGGGTGTATGGTCTCGATGGGGAAGCAAAGAATACGATGCCAGAAGAATCTTTTGATGCACCAACAGTATTTATTCTTGGCAATGAAGCAAAAGGTATTCGTGAGAAGACGGCTGAACTCTGTGATGTGATGCTCTCTATTCCAATGCATCCACAATGTGAATCAATGAATGTTGCCTCGTCGACTTCTGTCGCGCTCTATGCGTGGAGTGTTAAACATCCCGACGCACTCAAATAAAAAACCCGCAGGGTGCGGGTTTTTTCATGCTACAACGTTTTTTAATTGGTAACTTTTTGGTGGGTCTGAATCCAAAATGTGCTGTTCTCTGAATCAAAGGTAACCGGTCCAATACCAAAAAATGTACTAAAAAGCTTTTGTAATTCGTCTTTGTGATTCTTGATGAAATCACGAGTGTCATCCGGTGATGCACATTTCGACTGAACTTTAAGCAATGCTTCATCATCAGGGCTGTTTTTTACTCGAGCTACTTCTTTTGAAATAGCATCTGTTGTCCTTCTGCCGAATAGAGATTCGGTGAGGAATTTCTTCAGTGACGGAGAAGAATTTTCAAGCAGGGTACGCTTGCAGTCTTCAGCCTGAAAAACGGAGGTGGTGTTTGTTTGCGTCATAACGTCTTTTAATTTAGGGTTTGGGAAAGATGAAATTTTTTACATAATATACCGTATTGTTGATTCTGTCAATATAAGATTGAAAAAGACTATATAGTAGGGTATGATAACGACTACGAGACCCGAAGTGGGGTGTATGCCGTCATAGCTTAGTGGTAAAGCACTGTCTTGGTAAGACAGAGACCGTGAGTTCGATTCTCACTGACGGCTCACGAAGTGAGTTGTCAGAAGACATGCAGTTTATGCATGTATGTTGAGAATCGAAAGGTTTTTCATTATCAGCTTTTGGCTGATTGAAAAGCACCGGACTGTGTAATAGTCGATTCTCACTGACGGCTCAAATATAAGACTACTTTCGTAATCATTGCATTTTTTGTAATTATGTGGTATAATATACTCAAATAAAGTTTAGAGTATATGAAAAAAATAATGTTTTTAATCCTCTTTGGGGTTACCTTTTTTGGGTCTTCTGACTCTTTTGCACAGACAGATACTGCGGTTCAGAAATCACCCATGAAGCTACGTTTGAATGGTGGATTATTTACTGCGGTGAATCAATCAACGGTAGCGTACGGGTTCTTTGGTCCAAAGATTTCTGGAGAATTCAATGTTTCAAAAAATAACCGTTTGGAAATCGGAATTCATGCTCTTCCGTGTGTGGTCATTTCTAATGTTGATACACGTTTAAGTCTTTCGGTTGGTGTCGCTACAACGTACAAAGGTAAAGGTGCGTTCGTCAATCCGGTTATGGGATTTGCCGTTTGCAAGACAAATGTGTGGCAACCAATGTTTATGTGTGGATTTGTTTTCAATTAATTATGATCCGTATTTTTAAAGCCAGTCGTAAAACGACTGGCTTTATTTTTTACGCTGGATTTCTTTTTTTATTCTTGATACAGTTCTCGAATATATGCCGATGTAGCTCAGTTGGTAGAGCACAGCTTTCGTAAAGCTGGGGTCGACAGTTCAATCCTGTCCATCGGCTCAAAACATAAGTTGACTTCATGTGTGGCTAGTGGTATTGTTTCTAAAAATAAATAGGGAGGTCCCATGGATAAAAAGAAACTATTGGTTATCGGAGACAGTCGTCTGACCGAGCAAATGTTCGACCAAATCGAACGCACCGTTCAAGCTCAAGAGTACTTTAAAATTAAACGTGTTATTAGCTATGAAAAACACGCTCTTGGAAAAGATTTGGCACACAGTATCGAGAATGGCAATTATCCCATTGTGATTATTGGACCAACACCACACAAGATTATTGGTATGGAGTCATCGGTTTCTTTTTCAAATTGGGCACGTTCTTTGGGTCCAACTGTGAATGTTATCGAGGCTCGAACATCTTCTAATCAGTTAAAATTTACTCGTAAAAGTTACAGGGAGGCATTAGAAAAAGCCCTCAATTCAGTTTCATTACAATAGAATACTTCAAAATGCATACAAAGGTTTATCCTGCGTATGCATTTTATTTTTGCTATAATACAGCCACATCTATGGATACTGAAGAAATAAAACAAACGATTGCCATCCTCGAAGACTCGATGAATGCTCCAGATTTCTGGAATGACAAAGCGCAAGCACAAGCAACAATCAAGAAAATAACTGAATTAAAAGATACACTTCTCGGTTCGCTCAAATACGATGCAGGTGATGCAATCCTTTCGATTCTCTCTGGTGCCGGCGGTGATGATGCTGAAGATTTTTCTGCAATGCTTTTGCGTATGTATATGAAATATATCGAAAAGAAAGGTTGGAGTGTCCAGTTACTTCATGAGAATAAAAACGACCACGGCGGGTATCGAAATATATCACTTGAAATCCACGGCCGTGGTGTATATGGCACACTCAAGAATGAGTCGGGCGTTCATCGCCTCGTCCGTATCTCTCCCTTTAATGCAAAAAAGCTTCGACATACATCTTTTTCACTTGTTGAGGTTATCCCAAAATTTGAAAAGAATACACAAGCAATTGAGATTCCTCCCGAGGATATACGGATTGAATTTTCAAAAGCAGGTGGTCCCGGAGGGCAGAATGTAAACAAACGCGAGACAGCGGTGCGTGTAGTTCATCTGCCTACCAATCTCGCAGTTCATGTTGCCACAGAACGCTCTCAGGAACAGAATCGCGAGCGAGCTATTGAAATGCTCAAGGGGAAACTTTTCAAAAAACAAGAAGATGATCGTGCTCGAGAAAAAGCAGGACTCTCTATTTCAAAGACAGCAGATATCGAATGGGGAAGTCAGATTCGTTCATACGTGCTTCATCCGTATAAAATGGTAAAGGATCATCGTACTGATGTTGAAGTTCATAATGTTGACGGCGTACTTGAAGATGGTGATATAGATGTTTTTATTGAAGCAGAGTCTCATCTATGATATTCTTAGGAGGTTATGATCTATTTTAATAGTGTCACAAAGAAATACAATAATACGACAGTATCTCTCGAAGATGTCACACTCTCGATTGCTCCTGGTGAATTCGTTGCTATTGTCGGACACTCAGGTGCAGGAAAGACAACACTCACAAAATTAATTCTCGCAGAAGAGAAACCAACAGAAGGTACGGTTTTTTTTGAATCAACAAATATTCACCGGCTCTCAAGTAAAAACTTATTGAAATTCCGTCGAAAAGTCGGTGTGATTTTTCAGGATTTCCGCCTCCTTCCAAATAAAACAGCATTTGAAAATATTGCATTCGCAATGGAAGCAACAGGTAAATCAGACCGTGAAATTCTCGAAGACGTACCACACGTTCTCGAACTTGTAGATTTGACCAATCGTAGCCATCATTTTCCCCACCAACTCTCAGGTGGCGAGAAGCAACGCCTCGCTATTGCTCGGGCTATTATTACACAGCCTGATTTGATTATTGCTGACGAACCAACAGGGAACCTCGACCCTATCAATACCAATGAAGTTGTGAATATTCTCCGTAAAATCAATGATTTGGGGACAACGGTTATCCTCACCACTCACAATAGGTCTGTTGTGGATCAGCTCAAATCCCGTGTAATTACCCTCGAAAAAGGTCGTGTTGTTCGTGACGATAAGGATGGCAAGTATATGCTATAATATTTTGTATGGTACTCACTGATTTAAAACGTATTGTTCGTTCTGGATATACTAACTTCATGAGAAGTGGTTTTACATCAGCCTCAAGTGTGCTTATTATGACAATTACTCTTTTTGTCATAACTTCAATCTTCTTTGTTCAGACAGCACTGACATCAGCACTTGCAGATATTCGAGAGAAAGTAGACGTTACGGTGTATTTCGTACCAAATGCAAATGAAGTCATAATCAAAAACGTAGAATCTGCACTCAAGAAACTTCCAGAAGTTAAACAAGTAACTTACACCTCACAAGAAGATGCACTTGCATTGTTCCGTGACCGTCATGCCGATGACTATCTCACACTTCAAGCACTCGATGAACTCAAGGAAAATCCTCTTGGTGCATCACTCAATATCAAAGCAAAAGACCCTTCTCAGTACGAAAGTATTGCAAAATATTTTGATGGAGATACGACTATCTCAAAAGGTGCAATGACCTTGATTGATAATGTAGACTACCGCCAGAACAAGCTCGTGATTGACCGTTTGGGTTCTATTGTCTCTGGTGCAAAGAGACTTGGATTCGCTGTTTCTCTTATCTTTATTTGTATTTCAGTTATCATTACATTCAATACCATCCGCCTTATTATCTTCATGTCACGTGAGGAGATCAACGTTATGCGTCTCGTAGGGGCAGGTACTCGCTATATTCGTGGTCCGTTTATGGTCTCAGGGATGCTTGTCGGTATTGTTTCTGCGATTATCACCATGATGCTCTTTATTCCTGTTTCTATTTGGCTCGGTAATCAGATGACTGATTTTATTGGTATCAACCTTTTTACGTATTACAAACAAAACATATTCCAACTCTTTAGCATGATGCTTGGTTTCGGGGTTATCCTCGGTGCTATTTCAAGCTCATTTGCTATTGCTCGGTATCTCAGAAAATAATAATGAAATCCCGTTAGAAACCGCGATCGCAAATATGTAAATGTATATATATGAAAGAAAAATTTATTAAAAATATTAAAATAATTTCTAACAGTCGCATTTTGATCGCGATCTGTTTCTAACGGGATGAAACCACCAAAACCTACGATTAAAAATAGTTCACCATGTAAATATATTTTTGTCGTCGGTGGTGTCATCTCTGGTGTGGGAAAGGGTGTCGCTGCATCTTCTATCGCACGTATCCTCCAAGACCGTGGTCAGGAAGTCACTGCTATTAAAATAGACCCTTATATCAATATTGATGCAGGGACAATGAATCCAACAGAACATGGAGAGGTTTTTGTGCTTGATGATGGAGATGAGACAGATCAGGATATGGGAAACTATGAACGTTTCCTCAATATTGATTTAACTCGCATTAACTACATGACAACAGGTCGTGTGTATCAGACTGTCATCGAAAAAGAACGCAATCTCGAGTATGGTGGTAAATGCGTAGAGGTTGTACCTCATATTCCACTCGAAGTAATTCGTCGTATCGAACAAGCTCGTGATAATGCAAAAGCCAATGTCGTGGTGATTGAAATCGGTGGTACTGTCGGTGAATATCAGAATATGCTTTTCCTTGAGGCTGCTCGTATGATGAAAATCAAATATCACAAAGATGTATTTTTTGTGATGGTGTCGTATCTTCCTATTCCATCAAAAGTAGGAGAGATGAAGACCAAGCCGACACAGTCTGCAGTACGTACACTCAATGCTTCAGGTATCCAACCAGATATTATTATCGCTCGAAGTGTGCAACCGCTCGATGAGCGACGCAAAGAAAAACTTTCGATGTTCTGCAGCATTACACCAGAGCGTATTATCTCTGCTCCTGATGTTGATAGTATTTATGATATTCCGCTTAATTTCGAGAAGGAAGGTCTCGGTGATATGATTTGTGATGTTGTTGAGATGAAATGTGCAAGTTCTGATAACGCTGGTTCTCGTGCATGGAGAAATTTTGCTCGCAAATCTCATGCCGTGCGTGGTGAAGTCAATATTGCTGTAGTAGGTAAATATTTTAATACAGGAGATTTTACACTTTCTGATTCATATCTTTCTGTTATTGAAGCAATCAAATACTCTGCGTACGCTGTTGGCAAGAAGCCCGTTCTGACGTGGATTTCAGCTGTTGATTTTGAAACAAAGAAAAAGAGTCTCAAGGAACTTTCAAAATACGACGGGATACTCGTCCCAGGAGGATTTGGGTCACGAGGGGTAGAGGGATTATTGAAAGTGATTGAATACGCTCGTACGCACAAGATTCCGTACTTTGGTATTTGTTATGGTATGCAATTACTGGTGATTGAATACGCTCGTAACGTTTTAGGATTTAAAGATGCCAACACTCATGAGGTGAATCCGAAAGCAAAACATATCATTATCGATATCATGGAAGATCAGAAAGAAAAAGTTGCTACGAAGAAATTAGGTGGAAGTATGCGTCTCGGTGCATTTCCTGCACGGCTTACAAAGGGGACAGTAGCCTATAGTGCGTACGGTACGACAGAGATTTCTGAACGTCATCGTCATCGCTATGAAGTGAACAATGCGTATCGTGAAGCATTGGAGAAGAAAGGATTAGTATTCTCTGGTACATCACCTGATGGATTGCTTTGTGAGATTGCAGAACTCCCCGCATCCAAACATCCATTTTTCCTTGGTGCACAATTCCATCCAGAATTTAAAGCTCGACCACTTCAACCGCACAAACTTTTTACAGCATTTATCAAAGGATGTGTAAAATCGAAGCGTGTGTCAAAAAAATAAATTATGTTCTGTATTTTCAAAAAAGTTTCGGCGGTTAAAACCACACAAACTTTTCACAGCATTTATCAAAGGATGTATTGCAAAGAAGAAAAAATAAGCACTAATAACTAAAACACATAGGTCTTGCCTATGTGTTTTAGTTAGTGTTACTTTTTAACTTTATATACTTTCCACGTTATAACTTATTACGCCAACGCATCCTGCCCATCTCGGAGACGACTATCAGTAATGATTTGGAGTACGAGTTCTTCGTCGTCAGTGATTGTGTAGAGATTGAGGTCTGCGGGGCTTATCGCATTGTATTTTTCGAGAAGTACTTTTTCAATAAAAGATTGGAGTGGTGTCCAGAAATCAACACCAAGGAGGATGATAGGAATTCGCCCTAGTTTACCTGTCTGTTGAAGTGTGAGCATTTCGAAAAGTTCATCGAGTGTACCGAACCCTCCAGGGCAGAAGATACAGACTTCTGTGGCGTAGGACATTGATACTTGTCGGGCAAAGAAGAAATAGAAGGGGATTTCATTTGTGACATACGGATTAGTCACTTGTTCATTGGGGAGTTTGATTGTGAGTCCGACAGATCGACCACCTGCATCGTGTGCACCACGATTTGAAGCTTCCATAATACCACCACCTCCACCAGAGAGAATCGTGTATCCGAGTTCTTTTGAGATACGATATGCGAGATTGTGTGCTTGTTTGTATGAAGGATGGTCTTCTTTGAATCGTGCCGAGCCGTAGAAAGTCACAGATGGGGTAAAGTCGGTAATCATATCGATACCCTGACGAAACTCTTCTTGAATCATGCAGAGTTTTGTTTCCTGTTCATTGTCTCCGTAGAGTGTGATACAACCGTCGCGAATATCATTAATTGTTAAATTTTTCGGTCGATAAACTGATTTTTTAATGGGTTCTTTCATTGGAGTATTATAGCATTGCGAGTGGCGGGGAAGGAAGATGGGGGAGGGTTATTTGCCAGAAAATGTACTTACAATTTTTTGATGTACAGCTTTTGTCTCTGTCTCTTCCTCTGGTGTGGTTCCAGAATTTTTGTCGTAATAAGCAATAATGTAATATCCATCTTTTTCTACTACCTCTTTCTTACCTAAACTTTTCGTTAGGTCGAAACATACCTTTTTGTAAATTCCAATCTCTCCGTTTTGTCTGTAACCATCACCACCATTATTTACAACACTATGCCATCGGCATCCTTCAAAATCTTTTGGTCCAACATCTACCCATTCTACAGGCATCTGGAAACTGTAATTATCAGCAGTTACAGTTTTGTATTGTGATTCCTCTATTTTTTCTTGTTGAATGTTATTTTGTGGTACTTCTTTGTTGTTAAGCTTGATAATGATAAACACAAGGAGAACGATAATAATGAAGATTAATATTTTTTTCATATGATTCATTATACCACAAGATTTTTTGACAAATATATATTTTAATTGTAATATCTAAAAAACAAAATTAAACTCAAAAGAAAGGAGAATTAAAATGAACCTTAAAAAAATAGCAGTGTATCCTGGGAGTTTTGATCCAATTACAAACGGACACATTAATATCATTGAGCGGATTGCTCCGCTTTACGATAAATTAATTGTTCTTATTGCGGTTGATTCCCGAAAAACGTATTTATTCACTCCTGATGAACGAAAAGACATGATTGCGTCATCGATTTCTCACTTACCAAATGTTTTAATTGATGTATGTATTGGAACGTATGTAGTAAAGCATGCTAAATCGCTTGAAGCGAATGTTATTATTCGTGGCTTGCGAAATTCCAAGGATATGGAAGATGAGCATGTTTTGGCAGAAGAAAACAGAAAAATCTGTCCAGAAATTGAAACAATATGGATTCCGTGTCAGCCTGAGTTTATGTATGTAAGTTCAGGTATGGTCAAGGGTCATGTTGGTTTGGATCCTTTTTGGCAACAGGAAGTTCTTCGTTCGGCTCCGAGTATTGTAGTTCAAAAGCTGAAAGAAAAATTCATTTTTAGTAAAGCTAGAAAGCATTGGGATTCGCTAATGCTTTCACTTTTACCTCTCTATGATGCAAATGAAGCAGAGAAAGTATTCTATGAATTAACTAGGCGTTACAGTGAATGGCATCGTGCGTATCATACACTTGAGCATATTGTAGCGATGCTTGATGAGTGTGCTTTCCTGGGAATTCGTGATAGTGCTCTTTTGTTGGCAATTTGGTTGCACGATGTGATTTATGATCCCTTATCAAAAGATAATGAAGATCAAAGTGCAACATTTGCCAAGAGGGTAATTCAAAAAATGGGTATTTCTGGTGACATTGGGAACAAGGTAGGGTATTTGATTTTGTGTACAAAGCATGATGGCATCCCGGATAATGAACTCGCTCTGCTTTTAGTAGACCTTGATCTTATTGTTTTGGGAAAATCAGAGGAAGAATTTGATCTATACGAAACACGAGTGCGTAAAGAGTACGAATCAGTACCTGAATTAGTTTTTCGCGAGGCTCGATCAAAAATACTTCAGTCGTTTCTTGGTCGTCATAGTATTTATTTCACTCAGGTATTTATTGAAAAGTATGAATCTTCTGCTCGTGCCAACCTAAAGCGTTCTCTTCAAAAACTGCAAAGTTAATATCGACAGGATAAAATAAAACTACCAGATATGCAATATATCTGGTAGTTTTTTATTTTTGTATTATATTTTTTGTCCAAGTGGTATTAGGTTTTTCTAAGGAATTTTTTTCTGCGAGAGGCAACAAGCCACCACTTTTATCGAGCACCATCATTGCTATATTTGCGACGTCTGCTGTATATTCTCGTATGAGTTCTTTTTTGTTATTTTTTACTGCTTCTTGTAATTTTCCTGTATGATAGTAAATTTCGAGTACAAGTTGCATGGGTTCACAACTAAGCCATCCAGCTCTATCTCCCTTTCTTTTATTGTCAGAAAGTTGCTTAATCATTTCTTTTTGAAACAATGTAGTTATTTCTTTGTATAATTTCTTATTCATTTTTATTTATACATTAAACATAATAAATATGTTTAATGTATTTTACTCATTAAAAATACTCGTCGAAAATCTGCTGATTTCGACGCAAATTTTACGCTTAAAATTTGGCTGCCAGACCTGGACTCGAACCAAGATAACCTCCTCCAGAGGGAGGTGTCCTACCATTAGACGATCTGGCAATATTTATTTTTGTTACCTTACACTTTTCTCTAGAGGATGTGTCCTGACCCACCGCGTCTGTCGCCCTGTGACAGCGGTCCATTACGATCTGGCAATGTGTATTTCAATATTAACTCACATTGAATCAGTAATACGCCCATAATACCACAAAATACCCTAAAAACAAGCGTATTTATTCATTTTTATAGGTGGTATGTCACACCATCTCATTAGGGTGGTTTTTTGTTTGACTTGCAATATACCCCCTAGGGGGTATATAATGTTAGGTATGAAATATATGGAAGATAAAAGTAAGGGAAAAATTATTCATCGCCTCAAGCTTATCGAGGGTCAGATTCGAGGCCTACAAAAGATGATCGAGAGTGATACGTATTGTATTGATGTAATCACTCAAACATCTGCAGTCAAACAAGGACTTTCGAATGTCGAAGATTTGTTACTTGAAAATCATCTTGGTGGATGTATTCTGAATCAGGTGAAGGCTGGGCAAGTTGAAAAGGCTAAGCAGGAGATCTTAAAAGTTTATAAGTTAAAGAGGAAATAATTTATGCACACACAAACATATAACGTAAAAG
>JAGOOZ010000012.1 GCA_017992215.1 Minisyncoccota bacterium | reverse complement strand
GTGCGGGATACGGGAATCGAACCCGTGTCTCAACCTTGGGAAGGTCGCATGCTACCACTATACCAATCCCGCAATGCTATCTAAAAATTCGTTTTACAAAAGCCCAAAAACCATGACCCTCATCATCGAGTACTGTGCTATTTTTTTCTTCTATTTTATCAACAATCAATACCATTTTCTCACCCTCTTTTACAACCTGATATTTCTCACGAATCGTATCTTCAACTCCGACATCAGTATGTAACCGAGCAATATCTGACTCGAGAGACGCTTGTCGTCCCTTGAGAGTTTCAATCTCTTCTAAGGCCAAGACTTTCTTTTTATTTGTTTCTCGCTCTTTCGCTAAAAGATCGGTAATATTAAAACCAAACAAAACTACAACGCCACATAAGATAATAAGCGCAAGAGGAGAATGCCAAAATGTATGTTCTTGTTTTTTCTTGAATTGATACATATTTATTGCTATGATTATATCATGTTTTTCAGCAACAAAAATAAACGCAGACTAGAAAAGATATTTGCTATTGTGTCAATCGTTGTGATTGCGAGTATGATTCTACTCTATCTCCCAATACTTCAATAAATCTAGGAATCCTTTCCTCTCATCATTTTCAAGAACACCTCATTTGAGATGTTTATTTTTGCGTTTGCCTGCATGCGTTTCTTGCCTTTCTTTTGCTTCTCGAGAAGTTTCTTTTTACGACTCACATCTCCCCCACCAACCACTTTACTTCCATGCATAAGCACATCTTTACGAAATGCCGAAACTGCCTCACTTGCGATAATACGACCCAAGGCTTTCCCTTGAATCTTGAATGCGAACTGTTGTCGAGGAATAATTTTCTGCAATTTTTCTACCTGTGTTCGAGCTTCCTCTTCAACACGTCGTCGAGATACCACACGGCAAAATGCTGGCATTAATTCATCCCCCACAATAATATCAAGACGAACAACATCAGCTTCTTTGTATTCATCCATTTCGTACGAAATAGAAGCATATCCAGAGGTCAGACTTTTCATATCATCAAAGAATCCTCTCATCAATTCACGAAGAGGCATCGAGAGTTCTATCGAGGCACGATTATCTCCAAAGTTTTCTGTCTTTTCTACAATAGCCTCATGATCAAAAAGAAATGGCATTAAAAAACTGGTATAGACAGACGGCGTAATGATATGCACTCGAATCCATGGCTCAAGAACTGTTTGGATATCACCATCATTAGGAAACATGTGTGGAGAGTATACGACTTCTTCTTTTCCGTTACGCAAAATAACTCGATAAGTAATCGAAGGCATTGTCACAATAAGGGCAAGATCAAATTCTCGATAGAGACGTTCACTCACAATCTCAAGATGAAGCATCCCGAGAAAACCACACCTGAAACCTCGCCCGAGCGATCCTGATGTTTCTTCTTCGTACGAGAATGAAGAGTCACTCAATCGCAATCGAGAAAGAGCTTGTTTTAAATCCATAAAATCATCTTGACTCTCAGGATAGATAGATGCCCATACCACAGGCTTTGGATTCATATATCCAGGAAGTGCAGGAAGTGGTTTTTTTACATAGGTGATTGTATCACCAACTGATGCAATACCCGGCTTCTTGATTCCTGTCACAATGTATCCAATCTCTCCTACTCCAATAAATTCACATGGTTTTTCTTCTGGTGCAAAAATACCAACCTCAAGAGAAATAAATTTTTCATCAGATACTGCAAAAAGTAGTGACTCCCCCTTGCGGAATTGCCCTTCAACAACACGAACATACACAATAACTCCTCGATGGTTATCGTATTTAAAATCAAAGACAAGAGCACTTCCAGTACTTGTTGTAACAGTGCCCTCTTTGGGTGGTGGAATACGCTCAATAATCTCACCAAGAAGTTCCGGTACACCCTGCCCGGTCTTACCAGAAACCATAAGGATAGAATCAGGGTCAATATCAAGAAGAAGTGCTACTTCCATTTTGACATCATCAGGTCGAGCAAGTGGTGAATCCACCTTTGAAATAACAGGAATAATCACAAGACCAGAATCACGTGCAAGCTGAAGCGTTGTTAACGTTTGAGCTTGAACACCCTGTGTTGCATCAACAAGAAGAAGAGAACCCTCCACGGCCTTGAGCGCTCGAGAAACCTCATATGAAAAGTCGATATGCCCTGGTGTGTCGATAAGATTGAGAATATATGACTGACCCTTGTATTCGTACATCATACGAACAGGTTGCATTTTGATCGTAATCCCTCGCTCCCGCTCAAGCTCCATAGAGTCGAGAACCTGGTCTTTCATTTTACGTTTTTCAATCGTACCCGTGACTTCAAGCATACGGTCAGCAAGTGTACTTTTCCCGTGGTCAATATGCGCGATAATACTGAAATTTCTAATTCTATGTATATCCATCCCGTTAAAAACAGGTCGCGGTCAGTATTATAAATACACCGCGTTCCAAAATTAAATAAGTAAATATAAGTAAAAAACTTTCTAATCCCGTCAACTGCGACCGCGGTTTCTAACGGGATCCATTACACTCCTATCCTAGCAAAAAAAGCTTTAAAATAAAAGCATTTAGAGACCCTTTTGTTCAGGGGCGACAACACGACCTTTCCAGAACTTCTTTTTAAGAGAACTAAGAACCAGAGCAAGTTCTTTGTTTTTCATCATAAAAAGCACAAAAACACCAAAACTAATACCGAGAATACCCGAGATGAAGCCTTGCAAAAAGACCCCTTGGAACGTTCGAAGTGTAAAAATATCATCAAGAATACCAAGCGAGAGATATGCCGTCATTCCCATTACAAGTGCACCTATAGCACTCTGGTAAAATGTAATCCATAACTCTCGGGTAATTGTATGGAAAAAATCTTTTTTGAAGAGACCCCAAATTAAAAAGAAATTAAGAAGAGACCCCATCGTATAGGCAAGAGGAAGTGCGAGTACTCGTGTCCCTGATACCCCTCGAACACGAAGAATTGATTCGAGCATCTCCAAAAATCGAGGATATGCATCAAAAAGTGAAAGTAATACGTATCCAAAAACAACAACCATAATTGACGAAAATACATTTACAAAAAGTGGCTTGCGGGTATTTCCTGAAGCATAATACCCTCGTACAAAAAGAAGCACGAGTCCTTGTGATACGAGTGATACGAGAAAGAGTGCGACTGACGCCGCAGTGAGGCGTGTATCTGCCCATGAGAATGTACCCGAACCAAGAATCACGCGGACAATCTGAGCACGAAGGACAATCAAGAGTGCGAGTACTGGTAACGACCAGAAGATTATTTGTCGTCCCGCAGAAATAACATGTCCCATAAAATTATCCATATCTTTCATTGAAAATGATTTCACCAATATCGGAAATGCTGCAACTGAATATGAAATACCAATAATACCAACAGGTACAGACTGAAGATTGTACGCAAAGGTAAATAATGAAATAGACCCTTCCCCAATTTGTGATGCCATTGCGATTAATATAATAAATGCAAAACTATTTGCTGAGAGTGCTATTGTTCGTGGGAGTGATAATTTTATAACACTGTATACTTCACTCCAAGGGATATGAATACGTGGTCGTGGTAAAAAGCCATGACGTGCAACAACTGGTATTTGAATACACAAGTGAAGTAATGCACCAATAACAACACCAAACCCAAGACCATATAAACCAAAACGAGGATAGAGATACACAACACCACAGATAATACCGAGGTTATAAAATATCGGAGAAAGTGAAAATACTAAAAAATTCTTAAAGAGTTGGGTAATCGTCCCAATGAGATTTGAAAGTCCAATACAAATAGGAGAAAGTAACATAATACGACTCATCGTCACCAGCATTTCATGTTGTGACTCACTAAACCCAGGAGCAATATATGACACGAGATACGGCATACACAATGCAAGGATGCTACTAATTACTACCATAAACAGCATGTATGCAGAAAAAATAGTATTCATGAAGCGCTTTGCTTCAAAAACACCCTCTGGTGTACCATTTAATTTTTCAACAAGAAATGGCATTAATACCGTAATCGAAGCAAGTGATGCGATTGAAATATACAAGAAATCAGGTATACGAAATGCTGCGTAATAGACATCGAGCGTAGGACCAGCACCGATATAGTGAGCAAGCGATCTATCGCGAACAAGACCGAGAAGCTGAGAAAGAAATGCGAAACCGCCCAATAATAAGGCGGCTTCATTTACCCCATGAAATTCTTTATTTAAAAATGTAAGAATTCGCTTCACCGTTCTATGGCACCGTATGGTGAAGATTATTGTTCTTTAATAGGAGCAGCTACTTTTTTGGGTGTAGCAGTCTTTGTTTGTGTCGGTGCTGGAGTTGGCTGTACAACAGTATTTACATTACGAAGTGCATCTGAAACTTCCTGACTCTCAGGAAGGACATTCTTGAGAATTGTAAATTGTGTTGTTGCATCTGCAATACGACCAACCTTTTGATACGAAAGACCGAGATAGTATCGAGCATTGAGATACTCATTGTTCAAAATAACGGCTCGTTCAAATGCACTCACAGCATTCGTGTATTCACCTGCATTGTAACGAAGAAGACCAAGACGGAAATACACGGTAGCATCGTTTGGATTCATTGTCGCAGCGTATTCTGCTTGCTTGATTGCACCAGAGAGATTGCCTTCATTTGTTTCAATCTGAGCAAGAAGGAAAATAGCGTCAGTGTAATTCTGTTTCAAATCAAGAGCTTGTCTCGCAAATGCACGTGCCCCTGTATTGTTCTTATTACCCATTTCAAGTTGAGCAAGTGCGACATAGACAGATGGATTACGAGGAGCGAGTTCGTGTGCTTTTGTGTATGCAGATACAGCACTCTCGTAACTATTGGTAACAGCGAGAGGAACAAGTGCAGCGTACACATTACCAAGATTCATGTAGTTGAGATATTGTTTTGGATTTTGACTCACCGCCTGACCTGCTGTACCCTCAGCACGAGTAACGAGCTGTTGAACACTTGTCTTTAGTGTATCTTGGGTAATACTTTTATCAGCAATCAATGCACCAATTTGTGCAATATATACCTGAGAAAGTGTTCGATAATAGAGATCGTTCTTATCAAGTGTTAATGCATTTGAAAGCATTTTCTCTGATTTTACGAGTGACTCCATAGTATTTGATGGATTAACTCCACGAGAGAAGTACATGAGTGAAGTAAACTTTTCGATATATACATATGTCAAAAAGAGTGTACCCATCATAAATACCATAAGAGCGAGAATCGCAAAGAAACTACTTCGAGGATCACTCAAGAAAGAAACAGTCATTGTTGGTGTTGCTTTCTTGTAGACAAGAAGCCCGACAAGCACACCGCTTGAAGCAAAAGCAATCATCACCATAACAATCGTAGGTGAATACACAATAAGACTAATCCATGAATACAATGAGACCATGAGTGTACCAACAATAAAATAGTTTGAAAGTGTGTCAGTGAGTGCAAGTTTTACAGAACGAATACCATTTTTTACGTAGAAGAAAAAGAACACTATCCATACAAGCAGACCAAGAATACCTGTCGTTGCGATAAAGGTAGGGATCAAACCAAATCCTGTTGCAAAATCAGTATTCCAAAATACCGTCTGATTAATTTGTTCTGGTTGCCAAAGTGACCAATCAATAGAAAAAGTATTTGGACCAGTACCGAGTGCTGGATTATGTGTAAACGATTTATATGCAATTTGTAGTGTTGAACTTATCGATGGACGTACGTCTGGGTTGTAAATTGTGACATATTTAGAAACCCATGAACCAATCAGATTATTACCAACAAGAAATACGAGACAGATAAATACAATAGAAAGTGAAAGAAATGGGAATTTCTTTTTACCCTCACCAACAATAGTGATATCTGCCTGCTGGAGTGAGATATTGTACACAAACATCAGAACAGCAAAGATACCCACCATGAGCCACACAAGAGGCACATTAATCACAATAAGGAAAAGTATTCCGAGTCCAAGTAATACATAATGCATTACGCGGAACAATGGACGAGTTTTGATAAATTCAAGTGTAAAGAGAGAAAGCAATGTTATCAATCCAAAAAAGAGTGCAAAGTCATTCCAGTTACCAACAAGGTTTCCTGATGAAATACCACTCAACATTCCAGGGAAGATTCGGTCTACACCGAAAAATACATGAACGATCTCAAAGAGTGCAAGAACAAATGCACCAAGGAAAAGAGAACCTAGGAACCACCATATTCTTTTTTCTGTTTGAAAATACTGAGCAGAAAGAAAGAATAATACAAAAAGAATCAGCAGTGAACCAAATGTTCCTAGTTCAAACCCACTCCCAAAAAGAGAAACATAGTGAGAGAAAGAAAAGAACGATGAAATCAAAAATACGAGAGCAATCAATGCAACAGAGAGAATTATCTTGTCTTTTGGGAATGTAAATGTACCCTCACCAAGTCGAGCAATAAGCCAGAAAAACAAAGAGAGTGCCATACCGATAGAGAGCAAGAAGCCCTTACTTGCACCAAGTGTAACTGGTACATACGGTATGAAAAAGAAAAGTGAGACAAAGACTGTCGAGAGGAGCGTAATAAATGAGAGCTTATTAAAAAATTCTATCTTTTTTGATTCCATTGATTTTTGTATAACAAATAATAATAAATCAATTATACCTAAAAGTACCCAAGAATACTAGATAACAATGTTCACAAGTCGGCCTGCGACATAGATCACACGGCGGATTTCCTTGCCTTCTATCCATGGCAAAATTTTAGCGTCAGCAAGTGCTTGTTTTTTGATTGATTCTTCGTCGAGAGTTCGAGAGATAGTGATTTCTGAACGCACCTTGCCATTCACTGAAACCGCAATCGTAATCTCTTCATCGACAACTTTTCGAGCATCATATTTTGGCCATGCTGATATGTGAATAGATTTTTTCTCACCTAATTCACACCAAAGTTCTTCTGCAATATGCGGAGCAAATGGCGCGACAAGTTGAAGGAATTTCTTGAAATGCTCTTTTGATATCTCAGGAGACTTCTCAGTATCATTGAGAAATACCATCATCGCAGAGATTGCAGTATTAAATGCAAACCCTTCAATATCATCACTTACTTTTTTAATTATTTTATGTACCGCCTTATCAATAGATTTTGAATCAATAGAATATTTCGTAACTACTTTACGTTCAAGACGACATATCTTTTCAATAAATCGACGTGAGCCAATAATACTCTCAGTGCTCCACGGCAAACTCTGATCAAACGGCCCCATAAACATCTCATAGACACGGAGCGTATCTGCGCCATATGTTTTCACAATCTCGTCAGGGTTGATCACATTCCCCCATCGTTTACTCATTTTTCGTCCATCTGATGCGAGAATAAGTCCTTGGTTTTTTAAAAGTTTAAATGGTTCCTTTGTCGGCACAACGCCGATATCATGTAAAAACATGTGCCAGAAACGAGCATAGAGGAGGTGCCCTGTCGCATGTTCTGCTCCGCCAATATAGACATCAACATCCCGCCAGTATGCGAGCGCTTTTTTATCAGCGAGTGCTTTTTTATTCTTTGGATCCATATATCGCAAGAAATACCATGAAGACCCAGCCCATCCAGGCATTGTGTTAGTCTCGTAGCCTGCTTTCACCCATGCAGAAACCCCCGCAAGTGGAGATTCTCCTGTACCAATAGGCTCGTATGATGTTACGTTCGGAAGAGTGAGGGGAAGTTTTTTTTCTTCAAGTGGGATAATCGTTCCATTTTTATGCATAAGTGGAATCGGCTCTCCCCAGTATCGCTGACGTGCAAAAATAGCATCACGCATTGTATATGTAACCATACTATTTTCATCTACAGATTTTCCAATCCAATTCTTTTGTATTTCTTTGATATGCTCTGGCCACATTAGACCACCCAATCCATCAAGCAATCTATCTGCATACGCTGTGATTCGCATGAACCACTGACGCATTGATTTCTTTTCTACGGGATAATTCCCACGCTCAGAGAGTAATTCACCGTTTGGTCCATCCACGATTTCATCATTCGCAAGTACCGTGCCTAGCTGGGGGCACCAATTTACTTCACTGTACCCTTCGTATGCCAAGCGATACTTCATGAGTATTTTCTCTTTCTCTTCTTCGGTGCGTGTCTTCCATGATGGGTCAGTCTTGGTAAATGTACGCACGAGCTCACTTATAGGTCGAGCTTTTTTCTTTTCTACGTTGTAGTAGGATTGATACATTTGGAGAAAAATCCACTGCGTCCATTTGTAGTATTCGGGGTCAGTTGTGTTCACCTCTCGAGACCAGTCATATGAAAATCCAATCTTGTCGAGCTGAGAACGAAATGTTTTGATATTTTTCTCGACAGCCTTACGAGGATGAATCTTGTGCTCGAGTGCGTATTGTTCTGCAGGTAATCCGAACGCATCATATCCCATCGGATGAAGTACATTGTACCCACTCATACGCTTCATGCGTGCGTATACATCACTGCCGATATACCCGCGAGGATGACCCACATGGAGACCTGCTCCAGATGGATACGGGAACATATCAAGGACATAGAATTTCTTTTTCTTGTTTGGAGATGCTGTTTTGTAGGTTTTCTCAATCTCCCACTTTAATTGCCATTTTTTCTCAATTTTAAGATGGTTATATTCTTTCTGCTTGCCCGTCCGTAGCTTTGCGGAGGCGGGCCACTTCTTTTCAATTTTCTGATGATTGTACGACTTCATAATTACAGGTGAGATTATTTTGAAAATTTCTTTACTGCGAGCCAGATGAGCGCGCCGAGTGCAACTGCGAGAATAACAACCTTGAGAACCTTATCAGCATTACCCCAATATCGCATTGAAGCAATCACGAGTGAGAGCACGCCACCCCATGAGAATGAGAGCGAGAGAATTGGAAGAAGCACAAATGCTCCAACAACAAGTGAGACTACTCCAAGTACTACAAGGGTAATAAATACATTTCGTTCGTACACCTTGCGAGCTTCTTCGTAGTGTTTTTGATTTGTATAATTCGGGTCACACCATCCGCGAACTTTTGTTTCTTTTTCTGGATAGGTATTTTCATTCCACTGCCCACCGACAGCAACACACGAGTCCTTTGTATTTGGTTGTTCTACTATCTGTGAAGACGGTACGAACTGATCATATGTTGGTTCACTATATACGAGAGAGACAGCGTAATTGAAAAACAAATTCATCACAATAACGATTGCGATAATAATAGATGCCTTCATGAGGCGAGGTTGTGTGTGGGTATTCATATTTTGCAGTATAGCAGAAAAATAGTGTATAATAAAGGATATATTATGAAGCGTATTCGTAAAACATCCTCTGATTCTATTGAACGATTTGCAATCCGTGCGACTCGATTTATCGGCTCAACAGACTCTTTACTCATCCATACCGCCATTTTTATGGGTGCGTTTATTTTATACTTCTTTGGTTTTGATTTAAGTAAGATTCTCCTTGTGGTAACAACACTTGTATCCCTTGAAGCAATTTACCTTTCAATTTTTATTCAAATGAGTATGAACCGCCAAGCCCGTAGACTTCATGCTGTTGCTCGTGATGTCGAAGAGATTCAAGAAGACGTTCAAGAAATCGAAAAAGACATCAATGAAATCCAAGAAGATGTCGAAGAGATTCAAGAAAATGTTGATGAAATTCAAGAGGACGTAGAGGAGATCCAAGAAGACGTTAATGAAATTGAAAAGGATGTGGATGTCATAACAGATGCACAAAAAAAGTAGCCATTGGCTACTTTTTTTGTGCATCTGTTATAGGGCATTTACCATATCACTCGCGAGTGATATGGTTTATTTTTGCTGCAACAATAAAGTCATTTTGTGAAAGTCCGCCGATGGCATGCGTAGACAAATCAATAATCACATTTTTATAATCAACGAGATGTATATCTGGATGGTGCCCCTCACTCTCAGCAATCCCCCCTGTTTTATTTACAAATTCAAGCGCTTCTTTGAAATTCTTGAATGTAAATTTTTTAGAGATATGTTTTCCGTCATCAGAAAGTGTCCAATCTGGAATATGAAATCCAAGCATTGCTTTCGCATCCTCTATTGTCATTGGGTCTACCCCACCCTCGCACGGCACACATTTTTGATCTAATAGATTTTCTGTATTCATAGAACCATTTTAGCATACATTAAAATTTGACAAATAGATTGTATGTATTATTATATAAAAAAATATTAATAAATCTAAATATGTATAGTTTACGCCTAGAAGAGATTACCTTAGCAGATTTTAAGTATCTCAAAAGCCCTCACTGTGTAGTAAAAACAGTAGATGTTAATAAAAACACAAATTTCCAAGAAGAATTTTTTGCACTTCTTGAGATCGTAGAACCCAAGTATGGTAATGATGGAGAGAAATACTCTTTAATTCATTTATCTACTCCTGTAGTAGAAAATGACAAATTCTATAAATTGGTGGTTGAGAATGACCAAGATCAACCATCCCCATCAGGTGAAGAAAAATTGGGTACAGTTATAGGAACAATAGCCTATGACCAAAACCAAAAAGATTTAAAAGTTACTGTTTTAAAAGACAAAAAAGATTCAGAAACTTAAATCCCATAAAACCCCTCATATTGAGGGGTTTTAATTTTAACCTACAAGATGATTATCTCTCCACACCATGGGCACCACCATTTTTTTCGAGCAGGAGCATCAGCTATGGACCACCATTTATCGCAATGACCACAGCGAAAGTGTGACAATTTTTCAATAGACCGAGTTGAATTATTTTTTGTCTTTGATACTTTTTTCATAGATTTTATATTCCATATTCAATTACCCGACTCCGACCTTGATGGGGTCGTCGCTGGGTGATTGAGTTTAAAATCTAGCACTGATGGTGCTAGATTTTA
Organism: Minisyncoccota bacterium; assembly: GCA_017992215.1. Taxonomy (GTDB): domain Bacteria; phylum Patescibacteriota; class Minisyncoccia; order Phycocordibacterales; family UBA9973; genus UBA8515. The sequence goes on along the minus strand of JAGOOZ010000012.1, from coordinate 1,204 downwards.
AACTCAATCACATCTCCATCTTTCACAATATACTCTTTCCCCTCTGTTCTCACCTTACCTTTTGCGCGAGCTTCACCGTAACTTCCTGCATCGAGTAAGTCTTTCCAAAAGACAACTTCAGCACGAATAAATTTATCTTTGAAATCAGTATGAATAGCCATACCTGCGACAGGTGCGGTACTTCCCTTTTGTATTGTCCATGCACGAGTCTCCTCAACTCCTGTTGTAAAATATGTTTCAAGTCCAAGGAGCCGATAACACCCAGCAATTAAATCATTAATACCATCGTGTTCACCCCCCATTTCCTTGCGGAACATTTCTTTCTCATCACCTTCGAAATCTTTCAATTCATCTTCAATCTTGGCATCAATGAGAATAAACTGTGAGCCATCTTTAATAATTTGATCAGTCAGTTCTTTGAAATAGTCTGGCTTTTCTTCATCGAGATTTTTTACACCAGCTTTTTTATTTAATCCATAAATCATCGGCTTGGCCGTGAGGAGATTCAACTGTTTTACTTTTTTATATTCTTCATCTGTATATTCGAGACTATGTGCAAGTTTGCCCGCTTCAAGTACTGCTTCGACACGCTTAAGAACAGCTTCTTCAAAGAGTGCTTCTTTGTCACCTTTTCGTGTATCTTTTTGTATATTAGAAAGTCGCTTCGTAACTGTTTCAAAATCAGCCAACACAAGTTCGAGATTAATAACTCCAATATCACGAAGCGGGTCTACATTCCCGTACACGTGAGCTATTTCTTTGTCACCACCTGTAATAGGAAACAATCGTACCATGTGGAGTATTGCATCTGTCTCACGAATATTTGCGAGGAATTTATTACCAAGCCCTTCACCTTTTGATGCCCCCTCGACAAGTCCTGCAATATCGACAAATTCAACAACCGCAGGAATAGTACGTTTTGTTTTTGAGAAATCAGCGAGTAGATAGAGGCGTTCATCAGGCACAGGAACGATACCTACAGATGGGTCGATAGTACAGAATGGATAGTTTTCAGCGGGCACACACTTCTTTGTCAGTGCATTAAAAAGCGTGGATTTCCCCACGTTTGGCAGACCAACAATACCGATTGATAGTGACATGGCTAAAATATAGCAGAAACAAACTTATTTTCAAACTTTAGATCAAAAACTTACTCATTTCCTATTCAAAATATCTTCCATACTATTAGTAAATTTTAATAAAG
>JAGOOZ010000046.1 GCA_017992215.1 Minisyncoccota bacterium | reverse complement strand
GAATAAGATCAACAGCAAGTCCCCCACGAAGTTTCTCAAGTGCAATTTCTGGTCCAAGTGCGGTTACGACAGAGAAGTTTGATTGATTGAATTTAAGAGCATACATATCAAGCAAAAAACTGTCATCGTCGATAATAAGAATTTTTTTCTTTGGTTCCATAATGTATTTAGTATACTACAAATACAAACTATTTGCCCAGCACTCTAGAAATTATAAACCTCTTGGAATGGTATATCACCACGAAGACCCTTTAATATTGCGTCTTCTTTGAGCGTAATCATACCTCGAGAGCGTGCGAGGGCAAAAATATCCTGTTCTTGAGGTTTTTGAAGGATTATCTTTTGCATTTCTGTATCAACAGCAAACATTTCAAAAACAGGAACACGTCCTCGAGTACCTGATGGACACTCAGGAGATGGAACTGCTTCATACATTGTTGTACCGATATTAAGTTTTGCTTTGATATCTGCAGGAACTGTAGAAAATTGTTTATCTATCATGATCTGTGTTGCACCATCGATAGGAATCTCATGTTTTGATGCAGGATACATCTGCCGTGCAAGTCGTTGTGCCATACACAATACAAGTGTTGGGGCAATCAAATACGGGTCAATCCCCATATCAATAAGACGAGGAATTGCACCAACTGCAGTATTGGTGTGGAGCGTTGAAAGTACAAGATGGCCCGTAAGTGCCGCTTGAATCGCAAGCTCGGCTGTTTCTTTATCGCGTATTTCTCCAACCATAATAATATCTGGGTCCTGACGCAAAATAGAACGAAGTCCGTTGGCAAAAGTATACCCAATTTCTGGCATAACCTGAGATTGGTTAATTCCTGGAATTTGATATTCAACAGGATCTTCGAGAGAAACAATATTTTGCTCTTCTCTGTCGAGTTCGTTCATCATTGAATACAATGTTGTCGTCTTACCAGACCCTGTTGGTCCTGTAATCAAGATAAGTCCGTATGGTCGTGCAAGTGCACCCCGAACAAGAGCGAGATTCTCTGGTGACATACCGAGCGAATCGAGTGGTTTTACCCCTTTTTGAGAATCCAAAATACGCATCACAACTTTTTCTCCATAATATGAAGGCATCGTGGATACACGAAAGTCTATCTTACGACCGTCAATCTTTGCAGAGAACCCCCCGTCTTGCGGTTTACGTTTTTCGTCAAGGCGAAGTTTTGCCAAGATTTTAATACGAGCAACAACACCATTAAATACATTGAGTGGAAGTATGAGTGATGTATGTAAAATACCATCAACACGAAAACGAACCTTTACCTTGTCGCCAACATTTTCGATATGAATATCAGACGCACCACCTTCTGTCGCATGACGAAGAATCACTGCAACTATTTTAATAATGGGAGCGTCTTCAACAATACGTTCTTCTTCTCCTGGCTTGAGTGTGTCTGATGTTTTTGTATTTGTCTCAACAGTCACCCCCGCATCATCAGTACCAGCGATTTCTGTATCAAGCTCAGACAGAGCCTGATCAACCTCATTGCCGAGACCTTCATACATCGCAATCAATGCATTATAGACAGACGCTTTAATAGCGTAGACTTTAAACGGCTTGTTTATTTTTGAAGTAATAAAGGTAAGTGCATCCATCGCTTGTACATTTTCTGGATCAACAATACCAACATCAATAACAGAATCAGTAATACCAAATGCAACAAAACCATACATTTTTGCAGCGTCGACAGGAATCATCTTTAAGACTGAAGGAGAAACACTCTTAGGATCTACATCTCGTGTTGGAATATTAAAAAACTGCCCCTTGAGAGAGAGAACTTTTGCTTCATCTACCTTGATATCAAGAAGTGCTTGGTCGATATTACCGTTGTATTTTTCCTCTGCGTTTTTAACAATCTCTGGAACTTCTGATTCGGTAATAATATTATTTTTTACGAGTTCTCGAAGAAAAATCATATTATTGAGGATTACGAGTAGGTGCTGGCTGTACTCGAATAGTAGTACTTGCCTCCATGGTGTTTTCTGCTGTTGGAGCAAACGGATTCATACGACCAGGAGTAACGCTTTCACTCGGAACACTATTATCGACAAGTGAGACGAATGCTTCGTCTGATAAAATCGATGTATCAATTCTTATTTTGGTAAGAGATATAAGTGTTGTAAGAAATGCTGTATCTTGGGTTATTTTATCGTTTCCTGTTTTTGTAAGACTCCCCGCCCCCACCTCTGCACCCGTAGATGATGAGAGTCCTGAGGTTTCTGCAGCACTCAATGAAAGTGTGTTTGAGAAATACACATACACACCCCCGAGTAACAAGAAGAGTGAGAAAAAGAAAAGAAATTTGTTGTATGTTTTATACATATGATTATTTGAGCCAGTATGTCTCTATTTTTAATGAATAATTATATATATGAGAAGTGTCTTCTGTTTCTGGATTTTTTGTTGTTGGTCGTTGTGGGACTGTGAAGGAAATAGACTTTACATCAACCAATCGAAGATTTTTCTCTACATCTTTCAAGAATAATGTAAAGTTATCGTATGTCCCACTCACAGAAAACTCAAATGGAAATACACCGAAAGTACGATTCGCACTCGGGTCATTGGCTTTGATTGTTACTGAACTTGTTTTCTTTTCAGCTTCAGTTACTGATTGTGTTTCAAAACGAATATCTCCAATAGTAAGATTGTGGTCTTTTGCTATTTTTTCAAGCTCAAGAATAAGACCAATGTTGTTGACACTACTTGGGAGAAATTGAAGGAGGCGTTCTTTGTCAACGGCAGGAATATTTTGATACGTCTCAAGGAGAGCGTCTCGTGTTTCCTGAAGAGATTTTGAATTATCAAGTGCTGTTGTATACGCACCGATATCAGCACGTAACACTGCAACATCACCATACAGCGGTCGAACAAAGATAAAAAAGACAGCGAGTGAGATTGCAACAAGAAAAATTGGAAAAATTGATTTCATATATTATTTCTTTTTAGTGGTTGTTGATGTGGCGTTCGACGATGTCGCAGTGTTAGCTTGAGGTACCTTTGCAGATGATGGAAGCACGATTTCTACAACACCTGAAGACGGAAGTGTACCACCTCCCCCAAGTGGATTTGATATTTCAGGCAAAGAGAGAGGATCTCCTGCGGGGAGCATTGACTGTGTTTCGAGTGGTACACTTCCTGTTGGGAGATTTGAAGGAGCACTCTTTTCTGGGGCAAGATTTTTCTCGTATGAAAGAAGTGTTGGATCAACAAT
>JAGOOZ010000045.1 GCA_017992215.1 Minisyncoccota bacterium | reverse complement strand
GTCCACGACCAAGTGCGATAGTGAGTGGTTTTGGTGAGTTCTGGAATTTATCGTCAGAGAGCAATGTTGCAAGTCCGACAGTTGATTTCACTTTATTTGGGATTTCGATACCAACGAGAGATTTACCCGGAATAGGAGCCTCGATACGAATAGGGTGTGCTGCAAGTGCAAGTGAGAGGTCATTTTGGAGTCCAAGGATTCGAGAGAGCTTCACACCCTGTGCAGGCTTGAGAGCGTATCGTGTAACTGTCGGTCCGATGATAACTTCATCCATCTCGACTGAAATACCGAAGTTGAGAAGGGTACGCTGAATGATATTCATATTACCCTTCAAGTCTCCTACATTTGGCTTACCTTTGTCTTTCTCGAGGAGTGTGAGTGGTGGAGCAATATATGTTGTTTTAAACTTTTTCTTTGCGGAGAATTCTTCTTCCGGCCCCTCTGTTACTGTTTCTTCATCGTAGGGAAGTGATGGTGTATTTTTGATTTCAGGTTGTGGAGTTTCTTGTGTTTTTTCTTCGTATTCACCTGAAATAACGACAGGGTTTTTCTTGAGAGGATTTTTGATATCTTGTCCGAGGAAGTTGAGGATCTTTTGCCAAAGTGGCATAAGGTGTGGACGTTCATCAAAGAGTACAAGAAGTGCTGTTATAAGAAGTGCTCCAAGAATAAGAATACTTGCGTAGACACCAAAGAGTTTCAAAAATGGCCATGCAAAAATACTTCCGATATATCCTCCATAGACGACACTCGTACTTGCACCTGCGCCATTATCTGCGATGTTGATAATCGCAAGTGAAGAGAGGAGTACTGCGAGACCTGAGAGTGCGTGGAGTCGTGCGACTTGTGGTCGCCCGCGTCTCATAAATGACACACCGACAACAATAAGAAGAATAGGAAAAAGAAAGAACCCAAGACCAAGTAATGAGTTAAAAATTTTATAAATAAATTCACCGGCAACACCTGCCATTTCAAATATAGAGAGGAGTGAAATACATCCAAGGAGAAGGAAGCAAAGACCCCAAATACTGTGTCGTGTTTCTTCTTTCAATTCCACTTTTTTTGCTTTTTTATCGGTCGCTTTTCCTCGCTTTTTTTTCTCTACAATTTCATCTTCTTCGTCTTCTTGTTCAATATCTTTTTTTGCCATCCCGTTAGAAGTAGGGAATCTTTAGATTCCCGTACTAAAAAATTAAATAATAAACCCAAAATATTCTCTGCAATTTTTCTATGGTCTCCGTAAATGCGGGTAACCTGTAGGACTTCTAACGGGACCATAAGTATTTATAAATTATATCACATTTTATAGAGTAAAAATTTTTATAATGTACATGTATATTTTCTGAATACATACTCTGCATTTTAAAAATTATAAAATTAAAAATGCAAAATGTACCTTGGGTTGCCTAGGCAACCCAAGGTATGTATAATGGACAAATTAAAGACACGCACAGACGCTACTCTGGGCCTGTAAAAGACAATGAACGAACAAAAAGACACACAAAAGACGGGTATCAATTCATACGGACAGAGTGATTCTTTTGCTTTGAAATCAATGGTTTCAAAAGGTCATTATGAGTATGTTGAGAAAAAGACATCAAAGCTTGTTACCGCTCTGTATATGGTTACCGATTGTATGAGTATTGAGGATCCAATCAAGAGTAGACTCCGTGTTTTAGGTGTCCAATTGGTATCGTATGCGTACGAGATACAGACCCTCTCTCCTGTGGGTAAAACAGAGGACATTTCTCGATTTACTTCATGTGTTGGAGAAGTTATTTCTCTCATTGAAATAGGTTCAACAATGGGCTTCATTTCACCAATGAATATGAGCATTCTCAAGAAAGAATTTTCACTTCTTCGTGATGAATGTATTTCATTTGAAACTCGCGATTCCCACTTTTCATTTTCCTTGGATGAATCAATGCTCGGTGTCGATAAAAACCCTGTAGGGTATACCCCTGCTATAAAGGACAAAAGGACAGATGGATTGTCCTTGAGTACATTACCAGCATCATCTCGACTCCCTGTTTTTACCAAAAAAACATATCAGACAGGAAGTTCTTCTGGGGATAAAAATGAAAGAATAAAGAAGATTCTTGATTTTATAAAGGACAAGAAAAATCATTCAGTGGGACAGGTTGGAATCTCCATAAAAGACATTTCTCGTCACTTTACAGACTGTTCAGAAAAGACAATTCAGCGTGAACTTCAGTCTCTCGTCGAAGGTGGTTCTATCAAGAAAATTGGGGCGAAGCGGTGGAGTAGATATGTCGCTTTCTAGGTAGTATTCGAGCATACAAAAAAGAGCGTACTCACGCTCCTTTTTTTGTATGTCAGTTATCCACATATCCCTTTATCTATTGCGTGTTTTTGTGGTTCTAGTATATAATACGAGAGCATATAAAGCACTGGTGTTTTTTCACTAGATATGCTAATATGTAACATCTCTTCATAGTGCTCTTTCGGGAGTAATATGAGGGGAAGATCATTGAAAACAAAATACCGTGTGTTATTGATTCCGAATAAATACACGGCTCGGTTTTGTTCTCAATCTGGTCAAACCAGATGAGATAATTTCGAGGGGACTTCACCGTAGCTTTTGATAGAGAAGCGGAGGATTGTGTACCTCATTATTGTGTCATCTGTTCTTTCCGACTTCGGTCGGGGAAAAGGCCTTTTTTCCGAAACTAATTCTCTTCTTTTGAATCGTATGATTTTGTTCTTGTGATAGAGCTTGAACATCATCATCCAATGAATGAGAGGGGAAATGGTCGCGCCTGTGTGAATCATATTTGTGTTCCCGTATTGATAGAGATAGCGAACACTTTATTTGAAACACAGAGGCATTGCCCCACACTTATTTTTTATTTCATAAAAAATAAGTGTGGGGCGCAGTGTGTTGCAGTGTGCTAAATGTTGCCCTCGTATAATTATTGCGAGATGCACCGTCGAAATTAGCATTAAGCATTGCTTCACATTTCAATTTAGAAAATTTACAAACATATGAATATCAAATCAAATTCTGTGAAGTTCTTCGCAGTTGTTGCATTTGTTTTCGGTTTGACTGTATCAACAGCTAACGCTGCTGCATACTCATTCCCAAACATGATCGACACTGCACAGGAACGCATGGATGTTCAGACAGTTCTCAACATGGTGGTAACACCTACTCCAAACCTTGTCGTTGACGGCAAGATTGGTGCTAAATCAATCGCAGCAGTGAAGGCTTTTCAGGCAATGAAGAACCTCGTTGTTGATGGTAAAATCGGTCCTATGACTCGTGCTGCTCTCGAAGCTGCACAGA
>JAGOOZ010000044.1 GCA_017992215.1 Minisyncoccota bacterium | reverse complement strand
TAGAAATATATGGAAAAAGTTATTGTTACAGGAGGGGCAGGGTTTATCGGTTCGCACATCGTCGATACGCTCGTTGATCGTGGGTATGATGTTCATGTGATAGATACGCTCTATGCTGGTAGAAAAGAATACGTACACGAAAAGGCAACATTACACATTGTTGATGTTCGAGACCGAGAGGCACTCACGCCACTTTTTGAGGGTGCACGATATGTCTTTCACGAAGCAGGATTGCCAGGAGTTCAGATGTCTATTGATTTACCACTTGAAACAAATGAAGTAAATGTTATTGGTTTGCTTAATGTTCTCGAAGCGTCACGTATTCACGGGGTGAAGCGTGTTATTTTTGCTGCATCAAGTTCTGCGTATGGTAACCAAGAGATAATGCCACTGACAGAGAACTTACCGGTAACTCCCGTTTCTCCGTATGGGGTACAGAAATATGTTGGTGAAGTGTATTGCAAGATTTGGTCTCGCGTGTATGGTATAGAGACTGTTTCTCTTCGGTATTTCAATGTATACGGTCCACGCCAAAGTTCTGTCGGTGCGTATGCATCTGTCATCGCACGATTTATAGATATGCGTGCTAAAGGGGATCCTCTGACGATTACTGGTGATGGTAATCAAACTCGAGATTTCGTGCATATTAATGATGTTGTTCGTGCAAATCTTATCGCAATGACACACACTGCCGTTGGTTCTGGTGACGTTATTAACATTGGAAATACAACATCTGTCTCAGTAAATCATATCGCAGAACTTATCGGTGGTGAGATTGTGCACATAGAACCCCGTCTTGAAGCGAGAGATTCACAGGCAAGCATAGAAAAAGCTAAAACTATTCTTGGGTGGGAGCCTGAGGTGTCTATCGAAGAAGGAATTCGAGGATTAAAAGAATTTTACAATATTGGATAATATGATACTTCTTCGTCTCAAGGGTGGTCTGGGTAATCAAATGTTTCAATATGCACTTGGGCGAGTGCTTGCTTTGAAGCACAACGTTCCACTTCTTTTCAATATAGAAGCATATCTTGATGATACACCACGAATAGGAAAGGGTCACACGATGTCTCCCCGTAATTTTCAGCTTGATGTATTTAATACAATAGGAAGAATTGCAGAAAAAAAAGAGATTCCATGGCTCTATCGAATGTATGGAAAGGGTAGACTTATGCTTATCATCGATGCACTCCGTCGTCGGATTTTTAGACACAAGGCCCAAGAATTGTACGCACGACGTTTTGATTCACGTTTTCTTTCTCTTGGTCCTGATTCATATATTGATGGGTTTTTCCAGTCACCAAAATATTTTGCTTTATATGAAGATGTTTTGCGAAAAGATTTCACACTACGGTATCAACCACAAGAGCATATTCAAAAACTTTTTAATGAGATACAAAGCAAAGAATCTCTTTGTGTTCATATTAGACGAGGGGATTTTGTAAACAATAAAGCACATAGTGTTGTTGACGCTTCGTATTATGACAATGCACTCGAGATATTACGGAAACAGATTGCTATTGATATGGTGTATGTATTTTCTGATGATATCGCATGGTGCAAGGAAACCCTTCGTTTTCCATACCCAACGTATTTTGTTGGGCCAGAATATGTGGGTGAAAAGGATGAAGGAAATATGTTTTTAATGAGTGGATGTAAGAATTTTATTATACCCAATAGTACTTTTTCATGGTGGGCGGTGTGGCTTTCAAATAATAAAAATAAAAAAGTTGTTGCACCAAAGGTGTGGTCACTTGATCCACAGGCCGATATGGGGGATTTAGTACTCGATGAATGGATAACACTATAGATATGGAACACGTACGCGTTTCGATTATACTTCCGACATACAATGGTGCACTTCGTATTGCAAGTGCAATCGAGAGTATTCGTACCCAGTCATACCAAGAGTGGGAACTTCTCATTATTGATGATGGATCAACAGACGATACAGAATCTATTGTTTCAGATTTTTCTCGTATTGATTCACGAATACGATATATTAAAAACACACACAATCTCGGTATTCAAAAAAGTCTCAATAGTGGATTACGTGAAGCACGTGGCGAATATATTGCTCGTATTGATGATGATGATATCTGGCCTCTCTCAGACAAGCTTACACTACAGGTAGACTACCTCGATAAGAATCCTACTTGTGTACTTGTCGGAACAGGGGTTATCCTTGTCGATGAATCAGGCAAGGAGTTGATGAGATATTTTGTACCAGAAACAGATACTGAAATACGCCGAGCTTTGCTTGGTAAAAATTGCTTTGTACATTCGAGTGTTCTTTTTCGAAGGGAGCAGGCTCTTTTGTGTGGAGGGTATGATGAGACCATGCGTACTCGACATATCGAAGACTATGATCTCTGGTTGAAGCTTGGTGTACAGGGCGCACTTGCTAATCTCCGTATCTACGGAGTTCGTTTTATGGTTCGAGGGGGGAGTGTGAGTTCTCAAAATAAAATAGAACAATTTAAGAAGAATTTTTTCCTAATTCAGAAATTTAAACATGCATATCCACAGTATATTCGTGCGTATCTCCGTTCTCTTTTACGGATATGTGTGTATGGATTCTTTTCTCGACTACCATTTGGTTTTTCGTTTGAACGTATGCTCAAGTGGTACAAGAAACTATGGTAGCATAGTTTTGATTTTTCTCTTGAGAAGTACAAAGATTCTTTTCCAGTCTGTGTATGAAAAAAGGGAAGTACCTATCTGCCTGAGAGTACATGCAATACCAGCATAAATAAGAGAGCCGTGGTATCTTGCAAAGAGTGCTTTGTAAATATCTGATGGAACTTCTTTTTTGAGGTAAGAAATAAAGTCAGTACGAGGAGATCTAAGGATTGTTTTTAATATGATGGTGCGTGTCCACGTACGAGGAATAGCATATTTATTTTGTAGTAGATGTATCCATTTGGTATACAGAATAATTTGACCCTTAAATACCTGGAGTGGTTTGTTTGTTGTCATACTTTCTTCGTGTCTGCGTATATGTACTATTTTTTGTGGTGTGTAATCAATAGCATATCTTTCTGCAATCCGAATCCACATATCCCAATCTTCACCAAAACGAAGGGTCTCATCAAAGAGACCAACAGTATCAAATACTTCTTTCTTAATAAGAACCCCACTTCCACTTGAAAGGATTTTGTTTGCTGAGAGTACTTTTTCGAATATCATTCCTCTGTACGTTGTATCGAGTGGTACGACATATTCATCTGTATCATGGATGCCTTGTGTGTTTATAATATCATACCCACAATACACAAGCCCCAGCGTAGGGTACTCTGTATTCTCAAACACATGCATTTGTTCTTCGAGTTTCGTACTCTCCCAGACATCGTCTGCATCAAGAAATGCTATATATTCTGCGGTGCTTTCTCTGATTCCCCGGTTACGAGCGGAACTGAGGCCACCATTTTCTTTATGTATAAGGGTAATAGAAATAGGTGATGTGTGTATGTACCTCTCTACTATTGCTTTGGTTTTGTCTGTTGATCCATCGTTGATAACAAATATATTTGTTG
>JAGOOZ010000043.1 GCA_017992215.1 Minisyncoccota bacterium | reverse complement strand
CCACGTTCTTGTTCAAGAGCGTTTGAGTCCATCGATGCACCGTCTTCGTTCATTCCACATTGTTTCATCAACTCATCAGTGAGTGTTGTTTTACCGTGGTCAACGTGGGCAATAATCGCAATATTTCTGATCTCCATATACTATGTGTAACTTTGTAAGTAATTAATTAAAAATAAAATCGCCTCTCGGCGAACATGTCAAAAAACTATATCATATATTTTTAAATTTGGCAAAGAAAAAAGTCCCTTTATAAAAGGGACTTTTTTCTTTATTAAAAGAATTATTTTTTCTTAAAACAACTTCACAATATCGTGATAGGTAATAAATAGCATGAGTGTAATGAGAAGTCCAAAACCAATCATATTCAATGTGTTTGCAATAACAGGCTTGATAGGAGAACCTTTTATTTTCTCAATAAGAAGAAAGAGAAGACGCCCCCCGTCGAGTGCAGGAAATGGAATAAGATTAATCACTGCGAGATTGATTGAGATGAGTGCAGTAAATGAAAGCAAATATACGAAACCAAAATCTGCGGCATCACCCACGACCCCCACAATACCAATAGGACCAGTTACTGTCGCAAGATTTGCAGTCCCACCAATTGTTTCAATAAACAGTGTATAGAAACCAACCGCTGTATTTTTCATAAAACTCCATGTGAGTTTGAGCCCTTCCCAGAGTGCCTTATGCACAGGAAGTGTCAGTGTACCAATTACATCCATAGAAACACCAATCATCGGAGTGCCATCAGTAATCAATGGAGTGACGAGTGTTGTCTTTTCTTCTCCACCACGCACGTAGGTAATCGTAATAGACTCGGTACTGTGCTGACGAATAAAATATCGTACACTCTCAGGTGACGGTGTCTCGGTGCGGTCAGTACCCGCAGAGAGTAATGTAAGTGTATCCCCTGCTTTTAATCCAGCTTTTTCTGCGGGGCTCTGTGGTGCAATACTTGTCACCATGAGTGATTGATTTGCAAGTGTTTGGTCTTTTGAAACTTGCCCAACAGAAGCAGGAAGTCCTGAAAGAAATCCAATAGAAAGGAGCAACCATGCGACAAGAAAATTCATCGCGACACCAGCAAACAATACAGATGCTTGTATGTATTTTGGTTTTGATACGAGACTACGATTTTTATCGGGACCTGTAGTCGATTCATCATTTGGATTCTCTCCAAAAATTTTCACATATCCACCGAATGGCAAGAGATTGAATTTGTATGTCGTCTCACCTATTTTTTTCTTGAAAAGTGTTGGTGGAAATCCAAATGAAAACTCATCAACTCGAACACCAGATTTTTTTGCAACAATAAAATGCCCAAATTCATGGGATACGACAAGCACAAGTAAAATAACAATAAAAATTAAAATGTTCATGTGTTTGATTGTAGCACTTAATTCATCACTTCCGTCTCTTTCTTCGCAAAAATTCCTTCGAGAGTTCTGTTGGCTTCATCAACACATTTTTGAATATCGTCTTTCGCACGCTTCGCATCATCTTCGGACATATCGTCGAGTGTATCCATCGCTTCTTGTCGCGCCTTACGTACTGTAATACGTCCATCTTCGAGCTTGTCTTTCAAAACTTTCACAAGCTTCTGGCGATTCTCGGTCGTGAGCATTGGAAATATCGCTCGTACACCTTCGCCGTCAGACACGACTGAAAGGCCGAGATTGGCAGACTGAATCGCTTTTTCTATTTCTTTGATTGCACTTTTATCCCATGGAGCAATGCGAAGTGTTTTTGGATCTTCGACACTCACTGCTGCCACATTTTTTATTGGCATAAATGTTCCATAACTATCCACCATGATTGAATCAAGAATCATTGGTGTAGCGCGTCCTGTATGTACCTGAGAATATTCTTTTGCAAGCCATTCTTCAGCCTTTTTTAATTCTGCTTTGAAATATGTTGGATTGTATGACATGTATTGTATCTTACACTAAACTATCTATTAATTAAAGAGAGGTGTGCTGTGTGCTTACATAATAAGTGCAATATGTTCGAGAATCATCTTAGGAGATGAACCAGAAAGTTTGAGATACTCTCGAGCCTGTGCGATTTCTGAAAATACAAAATGAAGATGCGGGTCAGTCACTGGATGTGATACAGAATGAGAAAGATGTGACTCGATAAAAGAAAGAAGTCGTGTCGCATGATATCGCACTCCACCACGAGTCTCATCACCCTCATGCTCTTTTATCATTTCAGCCACCATACGAATACGGTCTTTTTGTGAAGCATTGATAAATATCGTCGCATAATCACGAAATGTTGTTTCTTCTTCAAGTGGAAATGAGAGCACATGTACGCGTGAGAGTAGCGTTGGGAGCATCTGCCCACTCGTTTGCACAACAATAAAGAAATGCGTATTCTCATGTGGTTCTTCGAGGATTTTCAATAATGAATGCTCCGCTTCAAAGTTGATATTCTTTGCACCAATAATACAAATACGTTTGACTCCTTGTGCTCCCTTCTCTGTATGCCATGCACGAATACTACTCCCATCAGCGACCGTAAAAGAATCGTACGATACACAAATCACATCAGAACTCGCAGGTGCGATAACTCCACGCTCTTCGAGAATACGTCGCACCATCTCTGGCACACGCGTCGGGTCACCTTCGATAACATATGCATGATGAAGATCCTCTGGAAGTGAAAATATATCGTTCATATCTCTCTATTGTATCGTATGTGGGAAAATATCTGAAAGTTCTGAAGAATAATAAAATTCATGTGCAAGATCACCAAATACATATGTCGTTCCACCAATCGTTATTTCAGCACCACCCGACTTTGGGTCAGGATTTGGTTGAGAATTATAAAAACCAAGATTATACAGTGTCGCCAATACATCGGGACGGCGAGAAATATCATAGCCAACCCTCTGCCACTGAGCACTGACTTGTCTCATATATAAACCAACATAGAGATACGAATAATACGGGTCTTTTGTATTTGTAATTCGTTCCATCCGAACATCAGGAATTTTCTCATCAGGCACCAAACGATAATCAGCAATATTCTCCATTTCTTTTCCAAGATAAAAAGGAGATGACGCATCTTTCAATTGCATTTCGATTCGTTCAACAGTCTGTGGTTTTAATCCTGCAATACCAAATGAAAATTTTGAAAGTGATGCGAGAATTTTCAATGGTTCAAAATATGACTTAAATGAATCTCGCTTACCAGTAAAGAAACGAAACTGCTCTCCGATAACTCCACCGAGAAGAATTCGTGGTGAGATACCTGCATCACGTGCAGCACGATTGATCACTTCTTGGTCTCGAGTAAATGCCTCTTTCATGACAGCCCATTCTTCTGATTGTGCCCATGGACTCTCTGTTGCACGAGGATTAAATACAAGCATACCTTGATTTGAATACGCACGAGGGACTGTCGTTCTAAAATAACTATTACGCTCAGAGACACTTCCTTTTACATTGAGTAATCCAAATTGCATTGCAATAAACACACAAACAAAAACAAACCCTATCACAGCACAGAGATACACGGCACTTTTAAAAATTGTTCGAAGGAAAGGATGCATGAAGAGA
>JAGOOZ010000001.1:43740-60050 GCA_017992215.1 Minisyncoccota bacterium | reverse complement strand
TACGGTAATCATAGATAAAGACAATTCTTTTGCTCCATATCGTGTGTTACTCGTGGAAGCATTTCATCAGACGATGAAAAATGGGCTTTGGTTGCTTGGTATTGAAACTCCAGAGAAGATGTAAAAAGCAAGATGAAAATCTTGCTTTTTTGGTATTTTATAGTTATTCTACATATATATGCAGTGAAGGGGCTATCACCCCAGAGCATTGGGAAGAAACCTTTATAGGGAGTAGAACCCATCAAATGAGAAGTCCTGCAAGGCAGGTAAAAAGTAAGGTGGTACCACGAGAGAAACTCGTCCTTATATCGTATCCTTTTTGGATATTATATGAGGACGAGTTTTTTTATTTATTAATTTATTTTTACAGGCGCATGGAAAATCAACAACAAAAATCTCAATCAGCACTTCGCGAAGAAGCAATTTTACAATTCTGGAAAGAAAACAATGTGTTTGAAAAAACACTTGCCAAAGATTCACCAGCAGGGGAATTTGTTTTCTTTGAGGGTCCACCGACTGCAAATGGTAAACCAGGGATTCATCACTTGGAGGCACGTGCATTTAAGGACGCTATCCCCAGATACAAAACAATGCGTGGGTATCATGTGAGCCGAAAGGGTGGCTGGGATACGCACGGACTTCCTGTTGAATTGCAGGTTGAGAAAAAACTCGGACTTAATTCAAAGAAAGGAATTGAAGAATACGGTATCGCTAAATTTAATAAAGAGTGTAAAGAAAGTGTAGGAGAGTATCTTGATATTTGGGGTACTTTCACAACTCGTATTGGATATTGGGTTGATCAGGAAAATTCGTATTTTACATATTACAATAACTACATAGAATCAGTATGGAATGTTTTGAAACATGTGCACGAGCAAGGTCTTGTATATAAAGATTATCGAATCGTACCATGGTGTGCGCGATGTGGTACGGCTCTTTCTTCACACGAACTCGCGCAAGGATACGAAGATGTAAAAGATTTGTCGGTGTATGCGAAATTTCGTATCAGCGCTGATTGGCAAGAATTTCTTCGGGTCCTCGGGCAAGCTCACCAGACCTCTCAGAAACCCTTGCCAACCAGCGCTTCTATCCTTGCCTGGACAACAACACCATGGACGCTCCCTGGTAATGTTGCTCTTGCTGTTGGAAAAGATATGGAGTACGTCGCTCTTGATTTGAATAATGAAATTATAATTCTTGCAAAATCACGGTTGTCACTCATTGAGGGTGAATATACTATTCTCGCTGAAATAAAAGGTTCTGACCTTGTTGGTCTTTCATACGAACCACTCTATCCATATTTTGCCGACACACTTCCAGAAAGTGAAAAGGGGAAACTTGAAAAAGCATTCAAGGTATATTCTGCGGATTTTGTAACTGACACCGACGGTACAGGAATTGTGCATACTGCAGTGATGTACGGACAAGATGACTTTGCTCTTGGAACAGAGATTGGTTTACCAAAACATCACCTCGTCGGTCTTGATGGGAAATTCATCACAGGTACTGGCTCATTTGAAGGGCGATTCGTAAAAGACGAAGATGTCGCTGTTGATGTGATAAAAGATTTGGCAGGTCGTGGGCTTTTGTTTAAAAAAGAAAAATATGAACACTCATATCCTCACTGTTGGCGATGTAAAACTCCGCTCATCTACTACGCGCGTGATTCATGGTATATCCGCATGTCATCCCTTCGCGATAAACTCGTAGAGGAAAATAAATCTATCAACTGGGAGCCAGACTATATTCGTGACGGACGATTTGGTGAATGGTTGAAGGATATTAAAGACTGGGCAATTTCTCGTGAACGATATTGGGGTACTCCGCTTCCTCTTTGGAGCTGTGATTCATGTAAGAAAGTCCATGCGATTGGAAGCATTGAAGAATTAAAATCAAAAACAAAAAAATCAGGTAATCAGTATTTCGTCATGCGCCATGGTGAGACTGATGCAAACTTGAAAGGCCTTGTTAGCTCTGTTATGAATAGCGGAAGTCACCTGACAGAAGAAGGTAAAGCACAAATACGTGCGACTGCGGACGAGCTCAAAAAAGAAGGTATTGATGTCATCATTTCTTCGCCGTTTGTTCGAACAAGAGAAACAACTGAAATTATGTGTGACGTGCTCGGAATAGACAAGGATTCTGTAGTGTATGAAGACCGACTTGGTGAAATGTCTCTCCCTGCGTACGAAGGTAAAACATGGGCAGAATATCATACTGACTATCCTAAAACGGTAGAGAATTTTACAAAAGCAAAAGAGGGTGATGAATCATACGCTGACGTGAAGCGTCGCGTGTCACAGGTGCTACATGAAATCGAATCAACATACAAAGGAAAAAAGATTTTGATTGTTACACATGGTGGCCCTGCTTGGCTTATGGTTTCTGGTGCACATGCATATACGGCACAGGAAAGTCTTGGGATGATTACTGATAAAAAAGATTTCCACTATCTTTCGAATGGCGGAATAATGTCTTTTGATTTCACTCCTCTTCCACATAATGAAGAGTACGAACTCGATCTTCATCGTCCATATATTGATGATGTATCTTTATCTTGCGACTGTGGTGGGGAACTCTCTCGTACAAAAGAAGTGATGGATGTCTGGTTTGATTCAGGAGCAATGCCTTTTGCGCAAAGTCATTATCCGTTTGAGAATAAAGACTGGGTAGAACAAAAAGGATATCCTGCTGATTATATTTCTGAAGCGATTGATCAGACACGTGGATGGTTCTACACACTCCATGCTATTGGGGTACTTATGGGACGAGGCAAAGCGTATAAGAACGTGATTTGTCTCGGACATATTCTCGATGACAAAGGCAAGAAAATGTCGAAGTCTCTAGGTAATATTGTTGACCCATGGGTGATGATGGATAAGTATGGTGTTGATACGCTTCGTCTCTGGATGTATTCAGTGAATCAGCCAGGGGAGTCAAAAAACTTTGACGAGAAGACAGTTTCTGAACTTCATAATAAAGTATTTAATTTGCTGTACAACGTCGTCGCGTTTTATGAATTATATCGAGACGTAGAATGTGAACGTATCAGAATGCCAGAATCAAAAAATATTCTTGACCAGTGGATTGTTGAACGGTTCAACCAGCTCGCTTCTTCTACGACAGAACATCTCGACAATTTTAGACTCCTTGAGCCTGTACGTTTAATCCGTGACTTTATAGATGACCTCTCTACGTGGTACCTTCGTCGTTCTCGTGACAGAATTAAAGATGGAGACAAGGATGCAAAACAGACACTCTATTATATTCTCAATAGATTCTCCACCGTACTTGCTCCATTTGCTCCATTTACCGCTGAAGATTTGTGGCAACGTTTACCACCCAAGGATGGTTATAGTGAAATACTAAGTGTGCACATGTGTGCATGGCCATCAGGACTTGAAGTGCACAATCAAGAAATTCTTACTGACATGGAAACACTCCGTCAGCTCGTTACTCTCGGACTCGAAGCACGACAGAAAGCAGGAATAAAAGTTCGCCAACCACTTCAATCGTTAAAAGTTAAAAGTCTAAAGTTGGAAGAAGCGTACATTGAAATCCTTAAAGATGAATTGAATGTAAAAGAAATTGTTGAGGATACTACTCTTGAACAAGAGGTATTGCTCGATATTCACATAACCGCCGAATTGCGTAGGGAAGGTCAGTATCGTGAGCTTGTGCGTGCGGTCCAAGATATGCGTAAAAAAGCAGGACTCAATCCGAGTGATACTATTGTTCTCTCAATTGAAACAGACACAGAAGGCCAAGGGATAGTAACTACATTCAAAGATGATTTCCTCAAGACTGTTGGTGCAAGTGAATTGCAATTTACTCAAAACGAAGGCACCGAAATAAAAATTGATGAATTGGTATTTAAAGTTTTCTTGTCGTAGGTAGGTAAAAAGCCGATGCATACTGCATCGGCTTTTTATTTTGTAAAAAAGGACGAAATTGTGGCTGAAAACTGAGGTGTTATTTTCTGTGCGAGTACAATAAAAAGAAAATACAATACACCAATAATGATAAACCATGTTGACGGTGAAAATGAATGAGGGAGTGTTATATACAATGTAATAACAAAATGTATAAACTTACCACTCATAAACAATGACCACAAAATAGATACACTATTTGAAAGACGAACAAGACTTACTTCTGTTTTCTCTGTGGTCGCAATTTCCCGTAAGATAAGCGGTCCAATAAGAATGATGATAATTGCCACAACAGAAAGTATTGTTTCTAGGAGTGGAATATGTATCTCGGCCAGAAAATGAAGCAATGGTTTTTCTGTTTTAATAATGCAGAGTTCGTTGATGATGACTCCAATCATGCCCACAGTAAGCCATGCAATCGTATGTCGTACGACAGAAGGAAATTCTAATTTTCTCATAGGTAAAGAATTATTTTCTTATACTATAACGATAAATATGGTTTTTGCACAAGGTCACAGAGTGGTGTATTCATGGTAAAATAGAACAATATGCATCATATCTATCATACACATGGGTATATTCTTGGGTCTCGTAATTCTGGAGAAGCAAATAAAATGCTTATTATCTATACACGAGAACTCGGTCTGGTCCGTGCAGTAGCACAAGGAATACGTCTTTCAAAATCAAAATTGCGGTTTTCACTTCAAGATTTTTCGTATGCAAAGATAGACTTTGTTCGTGGTCGTGATGTGTGGCGAGTGACTTCTGCCTCGACCATAACGTCATTTCCGTATGCTCGGTCTGATAGAGATTCATTTTTGCTCCTTGCTCGAGTGAGTGCACTGCTCGAGCGTCTCTGTGATGGAGAGGAATCACACCAAACTATTTTTGACGAATGTATTGATGCTTTTCATCTTCTTGATGTACCACATTTTGAAAAGGAGTCTCGTGAGGCACTTGAGCTTCATCTCGTGCTTCGTATTTTGCATACCTTGGGGTACATTGGTGAATCAGATATTTTGACTTCATACCTTACGTCGGCATTTGATGAGTCTCACACGGGGGCATTGCTTCGGGAAAGGCAGGCTATTGTGATGCATATTAACAAAGCATTACGAGAGAGTCATTTATAGAAGTCTCTATGATATACTTATTGTATCTATGCCAGAACCATTAAAGAATCGAATTGAAGATATCAAACGACATCTCTATGACCGTGAGGATACTCTGCGTGATAGGCGACGTGAGGGTGTGCTCCATCCTGTCACACACGATGCTCCAACCTCATGGAATACTTCTTCGTTACCTCAATCAACACCAATGAAAAAACACTCAATACCATTTTTCAAAAAGTTTTTTATCGGAGCAATTATTTTCTTTGTTGCAACTCTTGGTTTTGGTGCGTACATGTATTTTTCTGGTGGTGTATCTGTTACAAGTGACAAGATAGATATTATTGTTCTCGGGAATGCCTTTACAAAAGGGGGAGAAGAATTACCACTTCAGATCGAGATTGTAAATCGCAACAATGCCAAGCTTGAACTCGCAAATTTGATTATCGAATACCCACGAGGTGCAAATGATGACGCGGGAGATATGGTCCGTATTCCTCGCGATGCTATCGGTACGATTAGTGCAGGAGAATCTATCACTCGCAATGTAAAAGTTTCGTTGTTTGGTGAAGAAAAATCTATTCGCCCTGTTCGTATTCGCCTTGAATATCATCCTGAAGGTTCAAATGCTATTTTTACAAAAGAGACAGAATATGGAGTAACGATTAGCTCTGCTCCGTTGTCACTTCTCGTTGAATCACCAGATACCGTAACCCCTGAGCAGTCAATGATATTTACGGTAACAGCAAAACTCAATACAACACTTCCTTCTGGTACAACAATGCTTCAGATTGCATACCCAAATGGTTTCGTATTTGAGGATTCGGTACCATCTCCAACTATTGGGAATTCGATGTGGAATCTCTCTTCTCTTACCCAGGCAAATCCAATCGTGGTAACTGTAAAAGGAAAAATTATGGGTCAGCCTGATGACGAGCAAGTATTTCATGTGTATGCAGGTACAACAAGCGCAACAAATGCCACACGGGTAAATATTGTTTACAATTCACTCCTCAAGAAGTTGACACTCGTGCGTCCATTTCTCGAAACACAAATTCTCGTCAATGGTCAGGATTTATCAACGTACTCTGTGTCTGGTGGGGAGACGGTGAGTGGTGAGATTCTCTGGACAAACAATCTCTCTTCGAAAATAACTGATGGTCAAATCGTAGCAAAACTTTCAGGAAATGCTTTTGAAGAATCAACCGTAAATGGAGGTGATGGTTTTTTTGACTCAGCACAAGATCAGATTATTTGGGATAGGAATACTGTCGGAGACCTCGCCTCTATCGAACCAGGTGCTCGTGGTTCTGTAAAATTTAGTTTTAAAACAAAATCATTCCTTGGTCTCGGTGCAACAACCAAAGATCCAAGTGTCTATCTCGATGTAAGTATTCGCGGTCGCCAATCCGCATTTGGTTCTATTACAAGTGAAGTAAATAATATTTCAAAGAAGGTAGTCAAGGTTCTCTCTGATTTTCAGGTGGCCGTCGGTGCATTGCATGTATCAGGACCCCTTCCTCCAAGGGCAGAACAGAGTACTCGATATGAAATCTCTTGGACACTTTCAAATTCTTCAAATACTATTACACAAGCACAAGCGCGAGCAGTGCTCCCTGTCTATGTGTCATGGGTGGGCAAGGCCCCTGGCGTAAATGAAAATATTACCTATAATGAGACAACCAGAGAGGTTCTCTGGAATATCGGTACCGTACGTCCTCAGACTGGCTTTTCAGCCAACAGAGAAGGCTCTTTTATCGTTTCATTGAACCCTTCGACATCACAAGTAGGTAGTGTTCCTCAGCTTTTGAAGGATACGTATCTTTCTGGTCAGGATAGTTTTACGGGGACACTTTTGAAATCTACACGAGGTCCTTTGACGACATTCCTCTCAAATGACCCTCGTTTCAAAGCTGGAAATGACCGCGTTGTTAATTAATGCTTATCAATATATATGGAAAAACACACAGACAATCTCATGGAAACTATTACGTCGCTTGCAAAGCGTCGCGGATTTATCTATCAAGGTTCTGAAATCTACGGCGGGCTCGCAGGTACATGGGATTATGGTCCACTTGGTGTAGCACTCAAAAATAATATTAAAGATTCATGGAGAAAGAAATTTGTCTCATCACGTCATGATATGTACGAAGTCGATGCAGCGATTCTCATGCATCCGGGTGTCTGGCAGGCGAGTGGTCACGTAGATACATTTACTGACCCTCTTGTTGAATGTACAAAGTGTAAAAAAAGATTCCGTGCAGATCAACTCAAAGAACAAGGTGTGTGTGATGATTGTGGTGGTAAAACAGGCGAAGCACGCCAGTTCAATATGATGTTCTCGACAAAGATTGGTGCAGTAGAAGATAGTGCCTCGACTGTATACCTCCGCCCAGAAACAGCGCAGGGAATATTTGTGAACTTTAAAAATGTTGT
This sequence comes from Minisyncoccota bacterium, assembly GCA_017992215.1. Lineage (GTDB taxonomy): Bacteria > Patescibacteriota > Minisyncoccia > Phycocordibacterales > UBA9973 > UBA8515. The sequence goes on along the minus strand of JAGOOZ010000001.1, from coordinate 52,570 downwards.
TGATTCATTCCATCCTAAATTGCCATTCGGTATCGCTCAGATTGGTAAAGCATTTCGTAATGAGATAACTCCTCGTGATTTTATCTTTCGTGTACGTGAATTTGAGCAAATGGAAATTGAGTATTTTGTTCGACCTGATGATTGGCAAAAATATTTTGAATACTTCAAAGATGAGATGATGGAATGGATTGATTCGATTGGTTTTGATATGGCAAAGGTAAATGAACTTGAAGTATCGAAAGATGACCTCGCCCACTATTCAGAACGTACCGTTGATTTTGAGTTTGAGTATCCGTTCGGTAGAAAAGAATTGTTTGGTCTTGCGTACCGTGGGGGCTTTGACCTCAACAATCATAAACTAGAATATATAGATGAAGAAGGTGGAAGAAAGATAACTCCTCATGTTATTGAGCCATCATTTGGTGTTGACCGTGCACTCCTCGCTCTTCTTGTCTCTGCATACAAAGAAGACACAAGTGGAGAAGAAGTGCGTCCGTATTTGTCATTTAAGCCACACATTGCCCCTGTGATTTGTTCAGTGTCTCCACTGTTGAAAAATAAACCAGAACTCGTAGACAAAGCTCGTATTATCTACGGCACACTTAAAGACGAATTCGGTCGTGTGATGTGGGATGACAATGGCAATATCGGCAAACGCTATCGTAGACAAGATGAGATTGGTACACCGTGGTGTATTGTTGTTGACTTTGACACCCTCGAAGATGATTCTGTTACTATTCGTGACCGTGATACTGGCACCCAAGAACGTATCAAAATAGTAGAGCTTGCCTCGTATATTAAAGAACGACTTTCATAATTACGTGAGAGAGGTTAGAACAGAAGATCAAAAATAAGGTTAAAAAAACACCCTCAGGGGTGTTTTTTTAAAAAAAGATTAATTTGACTAAATAATATAATTATGTTAATTTAATCTCAAACAATATTTGATAATTATGACAAGTAAAACATTTATTTCTGAAGTATCCGATGTGTACGGTGCTTCTCTTGCTGAATTATTGCGTGACTCCAAAGAAGGGTCAGTAAAGATTCAATCCAAGGTTGGAGGAATTGATTGTACTCAACTTTCCGTCTTATCTGATCATCCTGCTTTCTCTAAACTATTTGCTCAAAATAGTGCAGAGTTTAAAGTGAGAGAGAAGCTTTCAAAAAGCGGGCTTGAGTTCGAGGGGATATTACCCCTGGAATTTCTTGAATCGCTTCGTATGAAGTTTACGCTTTTTAAATTTCTCAATGTTACCAGTGATGGTAAAGTATTTGGACTTTTCAAAAAGCAAGATACTGAATCAGTGTGGATGAAAATTCTGATGCATATCAGTATCTATTTACCTATGGGTTTAGTTGTCATATTGGACTCATTCATTCCTATCTGTATGTACGTACCCATGTTTCTTGCTCTTAAATATCTTGATGATCTTTCTTTAACAAAGACAGGTGAATTTTTTTTAAAATTCTTAGCGCTTCTAAGTGTACCCATTCTATTTGTTTGGGGTTCCATAATGGATGTTTACGAAAACTCACAGGGGTATCTTAAAAAACAAATGTGGGGAGAAGATTACTCAGATGAAAAGTTCCTAAAATTAACGAAAAAAGAACGAAATAGTCGGGGGGTTGATTTAGTTTCCATTCAGATTGTTCCAGCTCCATTAGAAGTTCAAAAGAGACTTATTTCTTGGAGTCAGCTTGGGTATACCCCCTCGTTATTGGTAGCCAAGGAAGCATTTCGTGTAAATGTTGAATCAGAGGAATTTAAAAAAAAGTGGCAGGTATGGAATGATCCAATGCCTTTTGTTGTTATTGAAGAGGATGGTCATAGTTTTGCTGTGATTATCCATCAATACGGTACTTTCCCGAAAGAAAAAGAAATGTTGGAGTATGTAAAAGAACATTTCAATGTCCTTCGAAAGAAGTATGAACTTTCTTCTAATTAACATCAAATTCTTCAGTAGTTATAAAAAGCCCTTGGTTAACCAAGGGCTTTTTTAATTTTTATCCTTAAGTATGATATTATCTTGTTATGCAAAAACCTCAAAAGAAAACATATACAAACGGTCTCCGAGTAGTGACGGTACCTATGAAAGATAATCCGACAGTGACGGTACTTGTGCTTGTCGGTACAGGAAGTGATTATGAGACGAAACGCATAAATGGTATTTCTCATTTTCTAGAACACATGTGTTTCAAGGGGACAGCAAAGCGTCCTACTCCGCAGTCGATCTCACACGAACTCGATGCACTCGGTGCGCAATACAATGCATTTACCGACCATCAAGTTACTGGGTATTACGCAAAGGCAGATTCAAAACATTTTAAAAAGATATTTGATGTCGTTTCTGATATCTATCTTAATTCAACATTTCCGGAAAGTGAAATTGAAAAAGAAAAAGGTGTGATTGTCGAGGAGATAAATATGTATGAAGATATGCCACAGCGTCATGTGCAAGACATGTTCCAAGAAGCACTCTATGGTGATCAGCCCGCAGGGTGGAATATCGCTGGTAGTAAAGAGACAGTTCGTGCGATGACGCGAGAGGATTTTGTTTCCTACAAGAAAGCACATTATGTTGCAGAAGGGACAGTGATTGTTGTTGCAGGGTCTGTCACAAAAACACAAGTCGAAAAAGAAGTAGCTACATATTTCTCTAATATCCCTCATACTAAAAAAGCTAAAAAAGTAAAAACAAAAGAATCTCAAAATGCACCACATGTTCTTTTGAAACACAAAGCAACAGACCAGACGCATTTTGTTCTTGGTTTTAGGACATTTGATGTTCTCGATAAGCGGAATACGACGATATCTGTTCTCTCTGCGATTCTCGGTGCGGGGATGAGTTCTCGTTTGTTTATAAAACTTCGTGAAGAAATGGGTGTCGCGTATTATGTTCGTGCATTCAATGAACCATCTATTGGATATGGTTCATTTCAGATTTCTGCGGGTGTCAATAATGCACGAACCGAAGAAGTGTTACAAGAGATTTTAAAAGAGTGTGACCGGCTGAAAAAGGAAAAAATATCTGAGGCAGAATTAAAAAAAGTAAAATCATTGATACTTGGAAATATGAAATTGTCTCTTGAGTTGACCGATGACATTGCGACATATTATGGCTCACAGGAACTGTTGACCGATAAGATGAAAACAGTCGCAGATAGGACTCGTCTTGTGATGGCAGTAACACCACAAGATATTCAAAAAATGGCCCAGAAAATATTTACAAAAAAGAATATAACCCTTGCTATGATTGGTCCAAAGACAGATACCCGTACAATTATGCCACTACTTACGCTGTAGGAAGCGAGCGATCTCTGTGGTAGAATGCGGGTATGAATGATAATCAAAAAAACCTCACAATTTCGATATCAAACGGTACAATTCTCCGTGTGATATTGTTTACGGCGCTTTGTTTTGCATTTATCAAATTGACCACAATTCTCTTGGTAGTACTGACATCTATCGTCGTAGCATCATTTGTTGAAAGTGCTGTTCGAAAAATGCGTCCCTTTGTAAAGAATCGTACGATTGCAGTACTCCTCATCTATCTCTCTACAATTGCAGTATTTGCCGGATTAATGTCTGTTTTTGTTCCTGTCTTTATCGACGAAATGTCTATTCTTGTCGCACAGCTTGGTGAATATATTCCAAGTAGTAGTCTCTTTACAACATTTGAATCAGATACTATCTCTGGTGCAAAAGGTGTCGTGACGACACTCTCTGGTAATGGTTCTATTGGTGATGTGATTGAAAGTACTCGAACACTTATCGATAGTGTGTCTGGAGGTTTCTTTGATATTTTTGGTCAAGCATTTGGTGGGGTATTGAATCTCGCATTGATTTTGATTATTTCATTTTATCTTTCAATCACAGAGCGGGGTATTGAGAATTTTATTCGTATTGTGACACCACTTCGTCACGAAGAATACATGATAGACCTTTGGAGACGAACAGAACGAAAGATAGGTCTCTGGATGCAGGGACAAATGTTGATGGGTGTACTGATGGGTATGCTTACGTATCTTGGTTTAACTGTGCTTGGTGTTGATTACTCACTCGTTCTTGCAGTCTTAGTTATGATTGCAGAGCTTGTGCCATTTGGTTTGATTCTTGCTACGATTCCAGCCCTTGTCTTTTCATATCTTGATGGAGGGGTCGCACTTTCTGCGATGACAGGAGCACTCTATTTGATTCTCGGTCAATTTGAAACATATCTTATTTATCCATTGATTGTGAAAAAAGCGACAGGTATTTCTCCTCTTGTGGTGATTCTCTCTCTTCTTATTGGGGGTACACTTGCAGGGTTCTGGGGTGTGGTACTCGCAATCCCATGTGCGGTATTTCTCTTGGAACTCCTTACTGATCTCGAGAAGATAAAAGATACGTCGCGCGCGAGTTAATTTTATGTCTAAGTCATTCTATATTACAACTACCCTTCCGTATGTAAATGCTGAACCGCATGTTGGTTTTGCTATGGAAATTATTCGTGCTGATGTGATTGCTCGATATAAAAAAAGCCAAGGGTACGATGTCTTTTTTAATACTGGTACCGATGAGCACGGACAGAAACTTTGGGATGCTGCTCAAAAAGAAGGAAAAGATGTACAGGAGTATGTCGATGGATATGCCGAGCGTTTTCGTGGATTGAAAGATGTGCTCGGCATTTCAGATGACGTACATTTTATTCGTACGACAGACGGGTCTCATATCACTGCTGCACAAGAATTTTGGCGTCGATGTAAAGACAATGGTTTTATTTACAAAAAAACATACCAAGCAAAATACTGTGTTGGGTGCGAACTTAATAAAACAGAATCAGAGTTAGACGAGCAGGGTGGATGTCCAATTCATCCAGGGAAACCACTCGAACTCATCGATGAAGAAAATTACTTTTTTAAATTTTCAGCATTCCAAGTTCCACTTCTTGAATATTATAAAACACACCCTGATTTTGTTGTTCCTGATTTTCGTTTCAATGAAATAAAATCATTTATTGAATCTGGATTGGAAGATTTTTCTATTTCACGTTTAGCATCAAAAATGCCATGGGGTATTCCTGTTCCTGATGATAATGCACATGTTATGTATGTTTGGTTTGATGCGTTGGTAAATTATATTTCAACACTTGGCTGGCCAACAGATATTCGTACGTTTGATACATATTGGAGAGAGGGTACACCAATACAGTATTGCGGGAAAGATAATCTTCGTCAGCAATCAGCAATGTGGCAAGCAATGCTTATGTCAGTTGATATACCATGTTCTCATTGTGTTATTGTAAACGGTTTTATTACGGGTGATAAAGGTATTAAAATGTCTAAATCAATCGGTAATGTAATCAATCCGTATGATGTTGTAGCGGAGTATGGTACCGATGCGTTACGATATTTTGTGCTTCGAGAACTTTCATCATTTGAAGATAGTCCGTTTACCATGGAGCGTTTTCGTGAATCATATAATTCAGGACTTGCAAATGGTATCGGGAATCTCGTGAGTCGATTACTTAACATGGTTGTTTCTTATGATGTTCCTATTTCAGATATTGTTTTTGAGCCATTAAAAGAAAGTACTCTCGAGAAGGGGTATCAGTCTTTCCAATTACATGTGGTTATGGATAGTATATGGTCAGAAATTTCAGATATTGATATGCATATTCAAAATACAGAACCATTTAAAAAAATAAAAGTAGATCCCGAGCAGGCACGTGCTGATATTCGTTTTGCGGTAGAGAAATTAGCGCGCGTCGCAGTATCTTTGGCTCCACTCTTACCTAACACTTCAGCAAAAATAATTACACTTCTTAAGAATAAACAAAAACCAGAAGCTCCATTGTTTGCTCGCAGGGATTAATATGAATTTTAAACATATCGATATTCATTCACACCTCAATCTGTCGCAGTTTGATACTGATCGTGAGGAAGTAATTGCAAAAATGAAAGAAGAAGGCGTTGGTACTATTACTGTTGGTACGGATTATTCTACTTCGGTGTTTGCAGTAGAACTCGCGGAAAAACACGACAATCTCTTTGCTTGTATTGGCATCCATCCGACTGATTTTGTAACTGAAACATTTGAGTATGAAAAAATGCACACGCTCGCAGTACATCCGAGGGTTGTCGCTATTGGTGAATGTGGATTAGATTATTACCGCGAGCCAACAGAAGAAGACAGGGTTCGCCAGAAAGCACTCTTTGAAGCTCATATTAAACTCGCACAAGAAGTAGGGAAGCCTCTCATGATTCACGCTCGACCACGCAAGGGGAGTATGGATGCATACGAAGAGGTTCTCGATATTCTGGAAGAATCAAAAAAGACATACCCAAATTTAAAGGCAAATTTTCATTTTTTTGTTGGGGATATGGCTATTGCAAAGCGGGTACTTGCTCTCGGTTGTACTATGTCATTTGATGGACCGATTACATTTGCTCGTGACTATGATGAAGTTATTCGTATGCTTCCACTCGAATCGATTATGGTAGAAACCGACGCTCCGTTCGCTTCACCTCTGCCATATCGAGGGAAGCGCTGTGAGCCGTGGATGGTATCTGAAATAGTAAAAAAAATTGCTGAGATTAAAGAGATGCCAGTCGATGAAGTTGCTAGTGTTTTACGTTCAAATGCAATAAAAATGTTCCAGTTAAAATAAAAAACCCTTGGTATTACCAAGGGTTTTTTCACGTAATACTTTTTATTCAATAAGAATTTTTAGGAGACCATAAGCATGTATACTATCATAGATAATCATTTGTGCTGATATTTGTACTCCTACACCCAGTTTTGCTCTTGCAAGCGTGAACGCTTTTTCTGCGTCTGTAGATTTTCGGCTTTTGTATTCATCTTGCGAAAGATTAGTGATATAGAGCAATGTAACCTTACTTTTGTTCTCTTTGCTGAATGTTCCAATTTTTTTCAACAATGAATTAGTAAAGGTTAGTAACTCTTTATCAGCTGTACCGGTAAGAATTTTATTAAAATCAAAAAAGTAACAACCACCATTTTCCAGCATCGCGAACTTATCTTTTGTGGATAGTTCGGTTGTTGTTGTATCAGTTTGGGCAGATACATAAAAAGGGGATACTAAGAGCAGTAAAAGAACAATTTTTTTCATAATACGTATATTTTTCTTTATGTTTTGTTGTATTATATCATTTTTATGTTAAAATGTCAACCATACTATTGTATTGATTTTCAGGAAGTATGTTGGTGGACAAGGGTATTTTTTCATGCTACTATAACCCCACATCTCGCTTGTCCCGACCCTGAAGTCGGTACACAAAACTGCTCAATAATTGAGTAGAAAAAGGTCCAAGGTGAGATGGTTTAACAATAACAATAATAATATTCACAATGGAAAGTGAAAAAGAAGTTCGTACTCATGTGTACGAAGTTGGGTACCTTATGGTCCCATCAATCGCCGAAGAAAATCTCGGTGGAGAAGTAACATCATTTAAGGATACGCTTGTCGGATTTGGGGTAACTGTCATTTCTGACGAATATCCTAAGATGACAGAACTTGCGTATGAGATGTCTCGTTCTATTGCAAACAAAAAGCAGAAGTTCTCATATGGGTACTTTGGCTGGATAAAGTTTGAATGTACAACAGATGTTGCACAAGCCCTCAAGGCATCACTTGATAAGAATGAGAAACTTATTCGATATCTTTTGATTAAGACAGTTCGCGAGAACACAATGTCAACAAAGCGTCCCTATGGCAAAAACGATGGTGCAAAACGTCGTTCATCTTCAAAAAATGAAGAATCAGTAGCCCCAATCAACGAAGAAGTGATTGATAAGGAAATTGATGCACTTGTAGTATAATCAGTATGTATCCCGTTAGATGCCGCGGTCGCAGTACCTAACGGAATAAACTATAAATTAGATTTTAGTCGAATTAAAACTATAACTTAACAAGCAGGAAGAAATTGACCGCGACCTGCTTCTAACGGGATGTATCTCAACAAAGCAATCCTTATTGGAAATCTCACTCGTGATCCTGAATTAAAAGCAATCGCTTCAGGTAACAAGGTATGTACGTTTTCTCTTGCTACAAATCGTGTGTATCGTGATGCAAGCGGTAATAAACAAGAAAAAACTGAATACCATAATATCGTTGTCTGGGGCAAGACTGCTGAAAATGTCGCACAGTATATGAAAAAAGGTAGTCAGATACTCGTTGAAGGTCGAATTGAAACTCGAAGTTGGGATGATCAAGGTACTGGTACAAAAAAATACCGTACTGAAATTATCGCTGACACGATTCAGTTTGGATCAAAGGGGACTGGGTCATCAAGTGCTCCATCATCTACCCCAAAAGCTTCAAGTCCAAAAGAAGATGAGTCACAGGATTTTGATACCATCGAATATCCTGATGAACAAATCAATGCCGAAGATATTCCGTTTTAATTGAAAAATAAGAAGCATGTGCGACTATATTTTTCATTACCCTGTTAAATGATTTTTAAAAAATCAACATTTGACGAGGTATGTACAATTACAATTAACTACACATGAATGGTTAGAATATGAATTATGTTTTATGGGACTACTGTCAAATGTTATTTAACAGGGTTTCATAATTCTCAATTCATTTCATTCATTTTCGAATTATGAAACAAGATTATTTTTCATCAAACAACATTAAGCATATCGACTATAAAGATGTCGAATTGCTCCGTCGTTTCTTGGCTCCAAGTGCGCGTATGCTTGCTCGTCGTCGTACAGATGTGACTGCAAAGAACCAGCGTAAACTCGCAGAAGCTATCAAACGTGCTCGATTTATGGGTCTTCTCCCGTATATTGCGAAATAGCATAACATACAAAAAC
>JAGOOZ010000001.1:0-43640 GCA_017992215.1 Minisyncoccota bacterium | reverse complement strand
CGTATGCTTGCTCGTCGTCGTACAGATGTGACTGCAAAGAACCAGCGTAAACTCGCAGAAGCTATCAAACGTGCTCGATTTATGGGTCTTCTCCCGTATATTGCGAAATAGCATAACATACAAAAACACCTCGACTTTAGTCGAGGTGTTTTTGTATTCTAGAGAAGATTAAGAGAGGTAAGGAATGTTTCTAATTCTTTTCCTGTAATTTCTCGATAACTACCAAGGGGTATTTTTTCGAGTTCGATATTCATGACTCGAATACGCTTGAGGTCAATTACTTTGTGGTAGAGTGCTTCACACATACGTCTGATTTGACGCTTCTTTCCTTCGGTGAGGATAATATGAAATGTATTTTTGGTTTTACGCCAGACTTTACATGGCTTACTTTTGTATTCATCAAATGCAACACCGGTACTCATTGATTCAATGAAACGGTCAGTAAATTCTTTTTCTGTTTTTACGACATATTCTTTTTCGTGAACATATTTAGGAGAGAGAAGTCTGTCTGTCACACGACCATCGTTTGTCATGATGATAAGCCCATGTGAGTCTTTGTCGAGTCTTCCAACGGGAAATACTCGTGTAGGGAATTTGGTCTTCTTTAGAATATCAGGTACACCTGGCTCTGGGTTTGTAGAGATTCCAGGGGCTTTGTTATATGCGTAATATGCATATGTTGGTTTACTTCCTTTTGTTTGAACAACAACAGTATCACCTTCGAGCACCTTGTCCCCGAGGACGGCTTTTTTCCCGTTGATTGTTACGAGACCCTTTTTGATGAGTTCATCAGCACCCGTACGAGTAGCGTAATTGTGAGATGCGAGGTATTTATTAATTCTGATTGGGTAGATAGTATTCATGGTTATGTTTGAGTTTTTTAATATAATAAAATCCACCAAAAAAAACGATACCAGCAAGTGCGATAAAGAGGTATTTAAATGGAAAGAAAAGGAAGAGTGTTGTTGCGATGAGTGGAGCAACAATATATGCAACCGGCGTCATATCTCGAAAGAATCCAAGCACATATGCTTCTTCTTCTGTGATATGGGTAAAGAAATATATTTCAGTTGCTGATTCTACAATACTTGCTCCCATGCGTGTCAGGAAGAGTACAAGAGACCATACTATAACCTCGTGAGATGTAATAAAGGTAATAGATGCCGTCGAGAGAGCCATAATACTAATACCAATATATAAAAGTGTGCGTTTTTTGATGTGGTATTTATCAATCAAGACACCAACAGGGAATCCAAAGAGTACAAATGGAGCAAGCATAACTGTAAAAATAACACCAAGTGCTGACCAATTAAATCCCATGTGTTGAATCAGATAGATTGGTGTATAGACAACCATCCATGAAAAAAAGAATTGTAAAATAAAATTCATCATTGAGATCGAAAACATGTGTGAGTTTGTCTTCAGATATTGATATGTTTCAATGAATGGTGTTTTCTTGTACGCTGCATCAGTAAAAGTTTTTACTGACAAGAGGAGTCCAAAAGTCATAATGATTGTCGCCATAAAAGCAACAAGGTATATTGTTTGGTATCCACCCTCTCGCGTAATAAGAAATGCAGTAATAAGAGGTGAGAGCATCCACGCACTATTTGTAACAGTCAGGTAGAATCCTCTTGTTTTGCCAACAGTTGCTTTGTCTCCAAAATGTTCAATAAAGATATCAAGACAGAGTGATATCAATGTATTTGTCGCAAGGAATGATATGAGTGATGCAACAATAGCAAGGGGTGATTTGATAGTAATAAGCCCAACGAGTGCGAGCATATTTACAAGGAGAAGCCAAAGGATGAGTTTTTTATTACCAAAATATTGAAGAAGGTGTGCACTTCGTGTCAGGAGTATAAGCGCAATCAACGAGGCAACAGTGTACACCATACCAACATACTTCTCTGGCATAACTGTAGTGAGGAATGTTGAGTTTGCGTATGCAGAAAGTGCAACGTGGAGCGTAAAGAAGAACGATAGTACGTACATTCTGTATATTTTTGGTAGTGTCATAGGGATTAGATATTGAGAAGCACAGGGATGACAAGTGGACGCTTGGCTGTTTTCTGGAAGAGGAATTTTGAAATATTATCTCCCAGTGTTGTTTTTACCATATCAAAATTGATTGGATTTGAGCCTCGAGTTTCATCTTCGATTGTCTTTTTGATAATAAGACGAACCTGATGAAGAAGATCTTGATTTTCCTTGAGGTAGATAAAGCCACGTGAGATGATATCTGGAGATTTTCGGAGTTTTCCTGTGACAGAGTCTATGGTAGCAATAAGGACAAACATACCATCTTCTGCAAGCATTTGACGATCACGAATAACAACTTCTTGTTCGTCTCCGACAGAGAATCCATCAACCATCATTGGTGAGGCTGGTGCTTTTTCTTTTCTTACGGTGATTTTCTCACCATTATCAACGATTTCAACAATCGAACCATTATCAGGAACAACAATATTTTCTTCGGACATACCAAGAGACATTGCAAGTTCTTTGTGGAGCTTGAGACGGTAGTGGTTTCCGTGAATTGGAATAAAGAATTTTGGATGAGTTTTTCGGTGAAGCCACTTGATATCTTCTTGGTTTCCGTGTCCTGTAGCGTGAATTGTTTCTTCACTTGTACGGTAACTAATAATCTTTACACCACTTCGTGCAAGATTATCTTTCATGCGTTCTACAGCGATTTCATTTCCTGGGACAACTGAAGCAGAGAGAATAATAGTATCACCTGGTTTGATTGTGAATTTCTTGTGTGTTTTGTTTGCAACACGGCCGAGAGAAGCGAATTCTTCTCCTTGAGCACCAGTCATCATGATAATGATTTTATTTGGAGGGTATTTATCGACATCTTCGATAGGAATAACAGTACCTTTCTTTGGGTGGAAAAGTCCTGCTTGTTCACAGATTTCGATGTTTGTTTTCATTGAGCGACCATCAAAGACAACTTTTTTACCGAGTGCTTCAGCAACCTCTACTACTTTGATAAGTCGAGTAAGGTGTGATGCAAATGCTGCGATAATAATACGACCAGTTCCTTGTTTGATGAGATTCTCAAGTCCTTGATGTGCTTTTATTTCAGGAAGAGAGAATCCTTCATTGTCTACGTTTGTCGAATCAGTAAGTAAAAGAAGTACTTTTTCTTTATCAAAGAATGCGTATTCTTTTTGTTCTTGATCAGAAACAATACCATCGATATGGTCGAGTTTGTAGTCTCCAGGGTTAACGATTGAACCGTACGGTGTTTCAATAACGATACCCATAGAATCTGGTACTGTGTGGGTCACTCCAAAGAATCTGATACGCATTTCACCTGCATAGATAACAGAATCTTTCTCAACAATCTGACAGTTGAGGGCAGGAAGATGAGGGAATTCTTCTTGTCGTTTTTTCATCATCAAGATAGAAAGATTTCGAGAATAGAGTGGGGGATTTCCAATGCGACTCATCACAAGCGGAATACCACCAATGTGGTCTAAGTGTCCATGTGTGACAATCATTGCACGAATCTTGTCCTTACGTTCTTCGAGGTATGTTGTATTTGGAATAATATAGTCAATACCAGGAGTATCTTCTGTTTTGAATTGCATACCAGCATCGATGACGATGATATCATTACCGATTTCGATAGCTGTCATGTTTTTTCCGATTTCTTCTACGCCACCAAGTGGAATAACTCGAATAACACCCTTCTCTGGTGCAGGGATAGATGGTGTCCGTCTCTTTTGAGGAGTTGGTTTGTTTTGTTCTGTAGGGGCGACTGCTTTTGGTCTTCGGCCTCCTTTGTTTGAGCCGTATTGGTAACTTCCACGACTTTGTTTGTTGTCAGTGCGAGATTGGTGACCTTCTCCGTGTTTTGGTTTTCCTTGTGAAGGTGTAGGGTTCTGGTTTTTTCGTGCATTAAACGGGCGAGTGTGTTTTGGTCTCTGTGATGCTGTTTGTGGTTTAGGTAATTCGTTCATAGTGTAATAATTTATTTAGTAAATATTTTCCAGACGTTGTCTGTGTTTGCATACCATGTATGTATTGACGCAAAGCGATCGGATGGAATTGTTAGTGTTTCGATTGAAATATTTTTAAGATTTTTTGATGTTGCGTAAATATATGTTGGCGAATAGAGGAGGAGTGCAGGTGTTCTTTCTTGGAATTCACGAATCATGCTTTGGTAGAGAGTTGCTCGTTGTTTTGTATCTCGTGTTTGGAGTACTTTTTCGAGTAGTCCATCGATGGTTTGGTTGCTATACAATGCGATATTGAGACCAGGGTCTGTTCGCTGTGATGAATGCCAGAATGAGAAGAGGTCTGATTCGTTGTTGACCACCTGACCAAAGAAGAGTGCTTCATAGTCTCGAGCTCGGATTACTTGGTTGAGCTTTCCTGTTTCGTATACTTTTTCGATATCAACTACTGCACCTATTTTTTCGAGTTGAGTTTTGATAAGTAATGCAGTCTCTTTTAATTCAGGAGTATCTCCTGTCGTAAGAGAGAACGAGAGGATCATTGGTGCCTCAGGTGTTTTGACTGTTGTTTTTTGTGTGACTGTTTTACCATTTACTTTTTTTGTTTGGGTGACAACTTTTGTTCCACCTTTTCGTCTAATACCGTCATCGCCACGTATCCAACCTGCTTTTTGTAGGATTGATTCTGCTTCTTCAATTGATGAAAATGATGAATTGTAGGTATGTGTATCACCTGCGATAAATGAATCTGGAATTGGAGAATTGATTGGTTTACCATACCCATAGAGTACTTGATTGATAATATCTTCTCGGTCGAGTGCCTTATCAAATGCTTTTACGACTGCAGTGTCTGTAAATATTTTATTTTGTTGTGTATTAAAAAAGATACCAAATGTTCGGGGTAGTGTTGATGTATGGATTGCCGAGTGAGCTTTTTCAATTGCTGTTGCTTCATCAGGGCTAATACCACTCGCTTGGTCTATTGAACCATTGAGAAGTGCCTTAAGAAGAGTATTTTCATTTGCGTACGAAATAAATGTAATTTCTTTTATATGAGGAATACCAAGTGCGAATTTATTGAAACGTGTGAGTGTGTAGGATTCTGGTACACCATCTTTTGTTCGAACAACAGAAGTGATTTTGAATGAACCAGAACCAATTGCTTTGATATTGAGAGGGAATACTCCAAATTCTGAAGGGGTAACATTTTTCCAGAGATGAGAAGGAAGAATTCCTGTTGTTGTATTGTTCATGAATGAAATGTATGGCTTCTTGAGTCGGAATGCGACAGTTGATTCGTCTATTTTCTCAACAGTAATACCATCCCATGCAATTTTTCGAGGACTTTTGATAAGTGGGTCTTGGATTTTTTCTATAGTAAAGATGATGTCATCGACAGTAACAGGTGTATTGTCGTGGAATACAATGTCTTTTTTGAGTGTAAACGTATAGAGTGTTCCATCTGCTGAGATGTCATATGATTCTGCGAGGTCTGGAATAAATCGACCATCAGGCATTTTACGCATGAGGCCTGAATAGACTATTGAAGTAAGGTCCTTGTCTGCATCAGAAAGTGCAAGAACTGGGTTGACGAGGCTTGGTATTCCAATAATACCCTCGCGTATTTTTCCTCCGTCAGCAGGAATTTCTACGAGAAAAAGGGAATTGATTCGAGACACAAGAAGGATCGTTGCGATACAAGCAACAACAACAGTTCCAAGAAATATAAAAAATTGTTTTTGTGAAAAAGAAGAAAATGCAGAAATAAGTTCTCGTTTTTTGGGAACTTTAAATTCTTTGAAGAATGATATAAGAGTGTGCATAGGAGACATCACCGTATTGTATACGGGATGTAAAAATTAGTATTGGTAATCTCGATAACTAAAAATCTTTGTTACTTAACGAGTATTGCCGCAAGTGCAGAGAGTACAAAAAGGATACCAACTACAATTGTAGTGGTAAAGAGGAACTTTTCAAAACCTCGGCGAGTATGATGAAGTCCACCTCCATCGCCTCCTCCTAGTACACCTCCTGCGCCAGCTCCTGTTTGTTGGAGTAAGATTGCGCCAATAAGGATTACAGAAAGAATAATCTGTATATACGGTAACACAGTAGCAATAATCGTCATGCAATAATACTACTATAATTATGACCAAATTGCAATATACATAAAAAGCACGCTTGTAGGCGTGCTTTTCGAGGTACTCTCACTCAATTTCTATGAATGAAAGCATAATAAAGGAATGGGGTGAATTTTCCAGGAAATGCGACCGTATGCCTATTTCAGAGAGAACTTTTTCAAGTTCATCAAGCATGCATTTGCTAGGGTTTGATTTTTTGTCGAATTTTTTTGGTAATTCAACAAATGGTGGAATACTTGAACTACCAAGGGTGGAAGCTCTGAGTGCAATATATTCAGCATATGTTTGCACGTTTTCACTTTTAATCATTCCATTTGGAAAATCTGACGAGAGAAAGAACTCTTTTGTTGCAGGGGATACTCCCTCTTTTTGTAGGTGACACAAAATGTCTTTTTGTGTTTTAAGAATTTTGCGGTCTGGTTGGGTTTCTGCCATATTTGCGTGTGTGTATTTTTCTGTATTATATAGTATTTTTCATAAATGTCAATTATTTTTATCTTGGAGTGATGCAAAAAATCCTCGTGAATACTCACGAGGATCTTGTTATGGTGGCCTATAACGCCTACCGTCTTTTTGTTTTGGGTTCATTGACCCTCCTTTTTTTGTGGTTAGCAGCAGCCTCCAGAATTGGGGGCGGTACCGGCACCGGTTTCTTTTACAGCAATATTTTTTGTGCCCATCAGGCGATAATTGAAGGTTGAACCCCCCACATCATTTTCAAACGTTTTTCTCATACGTTTTAATTTTTTAAAGGTTAAACAATATATTTAAGAACTGACTCATATTATAGCAAATACATGATATTTGTCAATAGTAGAAGATTTCCTGTGTTTTTGGAAAATATACTCAAGGTTTTCAAGTCCTCTCACACAAAGTGTTTATACACTTTGTTCCGGGCACAAATATAAAGACCGTACATAGTAAACACACGGGCAAGACATATATTTTTACTACAAAAGAGAGGAATCTTGAATCTTACAGATTCTGTATACCTTTCGTATTTTCTCAAATGATTACATTCTCGAAAATATACTCAAGGTTTTCAAGTCCTCTCACACAAAGTGTTTGTACACTTTGTCCCGGGCACCATTTAAAAATCCGTACTAAAGTACGGATTTTTAAATGGTGCCCGGGAGAGGACTTGAACCTCCAAGGATTGCTCCACTAGTTCCTAAGACTAGCGCGTATACCAATTCCGCCACCCGGGCATGTATTATCGTTTCTAGAAACGTGAGGCCTAGGGCGGAATCGAACCGCCGTATAAAGATTTTGCAGATCTTTGCCTTACCACTTGGCGACTAGGCCGTATTTTTTATACTACCCATTTAAGAGTAAATCGTCAATTTTCTGGCGATTCTTTTCTCCTTCATCGATCGCTACATCAAGGAATGGAATTGGGTGGATTCGAAGTCTTCGTGTTAGTTCTGCTCGTATTTCACCAAGGTTTCGTCGTACAAAACCATAGGCAGCCTGTTCTTTTTCTCGAGGGATTGTTGTGAGGAGTATTTTTGCATTCCGACGGTCAGGAGAGAGTAATACACGCGTAACCGTAATAAGCGATGATGGTCCACCTTCTTTTTCAATCCAAAGTGCCGCGATTTCTTTGATATTTTGTGCGATTTTTTCTTCTCTATGTTCAGCCATATTATATGATGGTTATTGTAAATACTTCGAGTACATCACCTGGTGCAATGTCGATTTTTGCTTCTACGAGGAGTCCACAATCAGTCCCTTCTTCGACATGTTTTACTTTTGTTTTATTGATTTGCATCCCAACGATTTTACCGCGACCAATTTCAAAGTCACGACGCATTACTCGAACCGTACCTCCTTCGGTAATGTGCCCAAGGGTTACTTTTCCACCGATAACTTGCTTGTCTTTTGTTGCACTAAATGTCTTGAGAACTTTAAGTGTTCCGATTGTTTCCATACTTTCGATTCGTGGACGTCGTTCTTCTACAATCTCTTTGAGCCAGTCAGTGAGTTTGTAGATAATATCAAATGTTTGAACGGTTACCTTGAATGATTCGTTGAGGTCACGTGCCCCTGTGTCGAGTTTTGTATTGAATCCAACAATGATACTTTCTTTGTTCACATGTGCCATCTTGAGGTCGTTTTCATTGATAGCACCAACACCTTTGCCGATAATTTTAAATGAAATATCGTCAGTGTTCATTTTTGAGATTTCTTTTTCAAGTGCTTCAATCGTTCCCATAACATCTGTTTTGATAATAAGGGGAATTGTTTTCTTGGATGTAATTTTTTCTGGTGAAAGAGATGATGATTCGTGTTCGATACTTTTCCATTCAGTGATATATGCTTCAGCTTCCTTTTTTGTTGCAAATGATTCAAATGTACTTCCAACATCAGGCATACTATCAAACCCAACAAGAGAAACAGGGGATGAAAAAGAAACACTTTTGATTGCTTTTCCTAGGAAATTTTCCATGATGCGAGTATTGACCATACTTGTTCCTGCTACAACAAACATACCAGCAGAAAGTGTGCCATTTTTAATAATACCAGTTGCTGAGATACCTCGTTTTGGGTCTCTGTGTGCTTCGATAATCACACCACGTGCGGTGGCATTTTGGTCACCGGTGAGTGCCTGCATATCTGCAACAAGGATAATCATATCCAATAATTCAGGAATACCAGTTCCTTCTTTTGCCGAAATGGGTACAAAAGGGATATCACCACCAAATCCTTCAAGGTAAATTCCTTTTTCTACAAGGTCCATTTTTACCTTCTCTACATTTGCATTTGGGCGGTCTATTTTATTGATCGCAACAATATAGGGAATCTTGCTGTCAATGATTGTTTGGTAGGCTTCAAGTGTTTGTGTCTTGACGCTATCTTCTGCTGATACGACAAGGATTGCAATATCTGCTGTTGTTGCACCACGAGCACGCATTTTTGAAAATGCTTCGTGTCCGGGAGTATCGAGGAATGTAATGAGTCTGTTTTCACCAGCTTCGCTCTTGTGTGCTACTTCATAAGCTGAAATATGCTGGGTGATACCACCAGCTTCACCGCTTACGATATTTGACTTGCGGATATAGTCAAGAAGTGTTGATTTGCCGTGGTCAACATGCCCCATAATAACGACAACAGGTGGTCGTGTGATTGTATTTTGTTGTGTGTGTGGTGTGGGCATATATAATAATTATTGTTGTGATTTTTTGAGCACATCACGCTCTTCATCTGAAAGATCAAATTCTGATGTTCCTTTTGAAATTGGTTTTGCAAAAATGCTCATTCTGTCTCGTGCGTAGAGACTTGAAATAATAACACCATCTCCTTCGTCATTTAAAAATGAGATAGCAAAACTTTGATTGCTTCCTGCGTCTTCAAAGGGATTAAATCGTCGCGTTTGAATACTTCTGATTGAAGTGTTGAGTCGTTTGTCGACGATAGTAAGACGAGCATCTGTGGCGTCGTTTTTCTCTTGAAGCTCTCGAATATTGGTGATAAGTGCAGTAAAAATATCTTCAAGATTTTTTGCTTGTGTTCCAGAAAAAAAGATTCGCAACCGACGCTCGATCAAGAGTATCCAGACCAAGAGAATAACGATTATTCCTGCAAGTATGTAAAAAAGAAGTAGAGTACTCATACTGACAAAGAGTATATACTACAAAAGCATTTTTTACAATGCTGTGATATAGTGGTCTACATGTGGAATCCTCTGCGTAATACAAAAAAAATATATCTCGACCACGCTTCATCTACTTCACTTGACCCTATTTGTCGTCAGGTAATGTCTGATTGTGAGGACCAGATAAAAGGTGCAAATCCGAGTGCGGTACACACACTCGGTATTGTTGCTCGCAGATATGTAGAGCACGCACGAGAATCTGTAGCGAAATCTTTATCAGCGCATAGTGATGAAATTATCTTTACCGGAAGTGGTACGGAGAGTGTTGCTCTTGCGATACACGGAGCTGTAAAGAATTATGTGGGCACCCATCTTCCTCATATCATAACAACAAGTATTGAACATAGTGCTGTACTTGAAAACTGTCGACTGTTAGAAAAAGAAGGGAAAGCTATGGTTACGTATATATCAATCAATGAGAAGGGAATCGTAAACCCAAAGGATGTTCGTGATGCACTTCGTCCTGAGACTGTTCTTGTCTCTGTAATGTATGCCAACAATGAAATAGGTACAATTCAACCAATAGAAGAAATTGCAAAAGAGATTCGACATTTTAAAAAAATACATTCGTTTTCCTATCCGCTCTTTCATACGGATGCCTGTCAGGCGATGAATTATCTCTTTACTGAAAATATTGAAAAGCTCGGTGTTGATTTACTTTCTTTTAATGGATCAAAAATATACGGACCAAAAGGTGTTGGTGTATTATTTAAAAAAAGAAGTGTTACTCTCGCACCACTCTATGCTGGTGGTGGTCAGGAATTTGGTTTGCGTTCTGGTACAGAAAATGTCTCTGCTATTGTAGGCATTGGGTACGTACTTCTTAAAACGACAAAGATAAAAGAGAAAGAATCTGCTCGGCTTGTTCTACTTCGTGAATATGGAATTGAAAAATTACGTACACTCTCTCAAGAATCTGGATATGAAATTATCGTGAATGGTGATGAGAAAAATCGTCTTCCTAATAACATAAATATTTCTATTGCTGGAATTTCAAGTGAGCTTCTTGTGATTGAGCTTGATGCGAAGGGGATACTTGTTTCTGAGCGAAGTGCGTGTGCCAGTGACAATGATACTGGTTCACATGTGATTGCAATGCTTCGTCGTAGTTCGAACGATACAAAACACTCAAATGATTCTATTCGTATCTCAATGGGACGCGGAACAAAAAAGAATGATATTGACGCATGTATCAAAGCCTTGGCATCTATTCTTCAAAAATACAAGAAGTGGAAATAGTTATAGTTTCTCCTTAGGTTAAACCTAGGGAGATGGGAAAGGGCTTTTAAATAAGGATACTTTGTTAAGTTGACATAATACTTTTTTAGGTGTATAATATAAAAAAGCTATGGTAACGGACTTTTTCCTTTACCCACTAGTTCTTACACAAAAATAAATACGCAGAGTTATGAACAACGCAAAAGAAACAATTGAGTCAGCTTCTGGCTGGCAACATGCCCGTTTGGGTCTTATTATTACGAATGGTGTTATTGATGCTATCCGTGGAAAGTTGAACACTGATGAAATGCAGGAAATTCTTCGAAATGAGGATTTCATTCGTAAGGCATCAGAAAAGATTACTGCCGAATTACTCAACATCCCAATTGATCCATGGGCTGGGCAAAAGAAAAAGATTGAACGCTTCTATAAAAGTATTTTCAATCTGACGATTGACTGGTCAAAGGTATCGCTCCCTGCCTACGATGAAAAGTACCCACGCCTTGAGTATGTGCATGGTGCCTTTCACCGCAGAGAATACATCGATGGATACAAGAAAAAGTTTGGTGATAGTTCAGTGGGTCCCAATCCGTATTCTCAAACTCCCGACAGTGCCGTTAAAACAGAGCAAGATCACCCTAAGGGCAATTATTGTTTTGCATGGAAGGGCACAATAGAGCCAGACCAGGAACACCTGAATAAAAGTTACAATGATTTCTGTTCTGATGGTAATCAGTACATGATTCCCAAAGAAGGTATCATTGTGGCTTTTCGGGAAAGATTTGAGTCTGGCAACATGCTTGATATTAAGGGATTAACCCGCTTTCATGCATTGGATTTTGGTGATTGTACGATGGACATGCGCCGTAATGGCGGCGGTCGGTTCGAGGTGGGTTTCGACTCTCGTGGCGATCGTAATTCTTTCTATGGTCCTCGTCAGATTCGTTTCTAACTCTATTAACTATTATCTTGTACCCTTTTGGATTTTTTCCGAAAGGGTACTTTTTGTATTTCATGAAGATATTTTTGAATGGTGATAGGGTGGAAATAGGTTTGACAGCTATGGTATACTACCTTATATGGATATTAAAGATTTAAACAAACCACAACTTATATTGCTCGCACTCCTTATCTCCTTTGTCGTCTCACTCGCGACGGGTATTGTCACAGTATCTCTTATGCAACAAATGCCTCAAAGTGTTCCTCAGACTATTAATAATGTGATTCAAAGAACTATTGAAAAAGTGACAACAGTACCAGTTCCCGTTGAACAAAAGGGGATTATCCCAAGCAATGGTACAACACTCGTTGATATCTATCCTCCACTCCCAGCAGGCGAAAATGTAAATCCTGATGTTGTGCCTGATGCATTCTTTGTTCTCGGTCAAGGTGTGGTGATTTCTGATACTGGTCTTATTTTGATTGATGGGACAGTAGTCTCTCGAGGGGAAGAGCACACAGTTGCACTTGGAGATACATTTTACAAGGCAAAACTTTTAAAGAAATTTGATAATGGATTAAGTATGCTCATGGTTGTTTCAAAAACAAAACTCAAAGTACCCGTTGAAGTAAACGATACAAAAGTTGACACTACAAATTAATTATTGTATAAAATAAACACTATGCCACCATTTAACCACTTTACAACAAAAGCAAAGGAGGTGATTCGAAAGGCTCATGAGATTGCGATTGAGCGTGGTCAGAATCATGTAAACGGACTCCATCTTTTAACTGCTCTTATGACACAAGAGGATTCTTTGGTTGCGTCAATTCTTGACCGTATGGATATTGATTCGATTCTCCTGACCGACAATCTCCTTGAAATGATTGAATCGCCAGAGAATAAAAATACAATGACACAATCGTATCAAATCTACCTCACTCCTGATCTTGCACAGGCTATTGAACACTCGACAAAGGTTGCACACGATATGAAGAATGAATTTGTTTCAACAGAACATCTATTCCTTTCTCTTATTGAAACACCAGGTGAAGCACAGCACCTCCTTTCTCGTTTCAAAATTACAAAAGATGCTGTTATTTCTGTACTCTCCTTGCTTCAGAGTGAAGGTGGTGTTGATACATCAACGGCAAAGAAGCCAAAGATGCTTACAAAGTTTACTCGCAATCTGACAGACCTTGCACGGGCAGATAAGCTCGACCCTGTGATTGGTCGCGATACAGAAATCATGCGGATGATGCAGATTCTTTCTCGTCGTACAAAAAATAATCCAATTCTTATTGGTGAGGCAGGTACAGGAAAAACCGCTGTCGCTGAAGCACTTGCGATTCGTATTGCACGTAACGATGTCCCTGAATCACTCAAAGACAAAGAATTAATCGCACTTGATTTAGGACTTCTTCTTTCTGGTACCAAATATCGTGGAGAATTCGAGGAACGTCTCAGTGGCATCATGAAAGAAATTAAAAAGTCAGAGGGTAAAATAATTCTTTTTATCGATGAACTCCATACTATCGTAGGTGCTGGTGGTGCAGAAGGGTCACTCGATGCTTCAAATATGATAAAGCCCGCCCTTGCACGAGGTGAAATGCATGTAATCGGCGCAACAACGCTTAAAGAATATCAAAAACATATCGAAAAGGATCCTGCGCTCGCACGTCGTTTCCAGCCTATTTACGTAGATGAACCAAATACTGATGATGCAATTGCGATTCTTCGTGGACTTAAAGAAAAATATGAATTA
The DNA here is from genome assembly GCA_017992215.1 of Minisyncoccota bacterium. Lineage (GTDB taxonomy): Bacteria > Patescibacteriota > Minisyncoccia > Phycocordibacterales > UBA9973 > UBA8515. The sequence goes on along the minus strand of JAGOOZ010000001.1, from coordinate 29,953 downwards.
TTCCACGGTATTCGAATCACCGATGATGCAATTATTGCTGCAGTCCAACTCTCGACTCGATACATCACCAATCGTTATTTGCCAGACAAGGCCGTTGACTTGATCGATGAAGCTGCGTCGTCACTTCGTCTTGCACTTGAAAACAAACCACAAGTCCTCGAAGATACTGATCGTAAAATTATGCGTTTTGAAATTGAAAAGGAAGCACTTCTTTCAGATATTTCTGCTCATGAAAAATCATCAGAGAAACGAAATACACAAGCTCGTATTAAAGATATCGATAAAGAGATTAGTAATCTCAAAGAGAAAACTCGAGAACTTGAATTAAAATGGAAAAACGAAAAAGAAACAGTTTCAGAGATTCGTTCAATCAAAAAAGAACTTGATACGCTTCGCCTTGAAGGTGAAAATGCTGAAATGCGTGCTGACCTTGCTCGTGCTGCTGAGATACGCTATGGCCGTATTCCTGATCTTGAGAAGAAACTTGAGACAAAACTCGCACGATTAAAAAAGTTGCAAAAGTCACGACGTATTCTCAAAGAAGAAATTACTGCTGAAGATATCGCAGAAGTGGTGTCTCGATGGACAGGTGTCCCTCTTTCAAAAATGCTCGAAGAAGAAAGACAGAAACTCGCACACATGGAAGAAGAACTCAAGAATCGTGTTGTAGGTCAAGATGAAGCGCTAGCAAAGATTGCAAACGTGATCCGTCTCAGCCGTGCAGGGATTTCTGATCCCAATAAACCAATTGGTTCATTTATGTTCTTGGGTCCTACGGGTGTTGGTAAGACAGAGCTTACAAAAGCCCTTGCACAGTTTTTATTTAATGACGACAAGGCACTTATTCGTGTAGATATGAGTGAGTACATGGAACGTCATAGTGTTTCAAAACTTATTGGTTCACCTCCAGGCTATGTTGGTTATGATGAAGCAGGGAATCTTACTGAGGCTGTACGTCATCGCCCATATTCTGTAATTCTTTTTGATGAAATAGAAAAGGCACACCCTGAAGTGTTTAATATTTTACTTCAAGTGCTTGATGAAGGACGCCTCACTGATGCTAAGGGCCGAGTTGTAAACTTCAAAAATACAGTGATTATCCTTACGTCAAATATTGGTTCACATTTGATTGAGAAAATGGAATCACTTGGTTTTACAAACAATTCAAAGAAAGACGAGTACCAGGCAACAAAGGACAAAGTTCTTGCGTCTCTAAAGGATCATTTCCGTCCAGAATTTCTCAATCGACTTGATGATATTATTGTCTTTGATATTTTACCTGAAAGTGTTATTCGTACGATTGTTGATCTCAAGATTTCTATTGTTCGAGAGCGTTTGCTTTCAAAAGATATTACACTTGAGATATCATCTGAGGCACTCTCGTATTTAGCAAAAGAAGGATACACTCCAGAGTATGGTGCTCGACCACTCAATCGTCTTATTCAGAATAAAATTCTCAATCCTGTGGCATCATTCATTATTGGGAAAGGCGTAAAGAAAGGAGATGTTGTTGTCGTTTCATTCAAAGATGGTGAGCTCGTGATTGAAATGAAAAAGCTTGCCCGATCATCTGGTGGGAAGAAAATTGAATCTCCTGTAAAGATGACAAAATCAACAATTCGAAATATGTAAATATTAAACAAAACCCTCACACGTGTGAGGGTTTTGTTTAATATGATTGTGGAAGAGTTTGATATGAGTCGTAGTGATGAATTGCGGTACCACCGAAACTTGCAAGAGAGCTAAAAGCAGTACGGACTTTCTCGAGTTCATGTGCGAGGAATGAGACACCCTTTTTGATTGTTTGATTTCCGACAGTGCGTGTTCCACAGAAGGTGATTTGTGCAGATGCTGAATCAGAGAAACATTTTGTTTCTACTCCAATGATGACTTTTTTACCAATACTATTTGCGTAGGCGACTTCATCATATCCGAGATCGTAAATACCATTCGAACTTTCATTTTTTGATGAAATAATTTCTCCTGATGATTTTACTCCAAATGCAGTATCTCGATAATCCATGATTGTCATGATATCAACAGTATCCATAATTTGTTTTGAGAAATATGCTGCCCCAGAACCTTGAAGCCCACTTGCACTGTCATACCAGAATGGTACGTCGACATTGAGAAGTAGGGTGTTTCCAAGGGTTGATTTTACTTTTGTAAGCATTGAAATATAGTCAGAGAGAATTGCACCTCGGTTTGTACCGTTGTTTGCATCCCAGAGTGAACCACTCGAGTATCCGTATGGCTCTACATCGAGGTGAATTGCCTTTGGCTTGATAGATAGACCTCGGGTGAAATCAACTGCTTTTTGGGCGAAGTTAACAGCAGATGAATGATTACTTGGTAGATACCACTCACTTTCACCGGCAAGAAGTTCAATAGAAATACATTGGTCATATGCAATACGGATAAGGTCGGCGAGGTTATTTTTGTCTGTTGTCGAATTACCGGTAATAATACTGTAACTTTCTATGTAGAGTGTATTGATATTTCGTGATGATGAAAAGGAGAGTAACATAGAACGCTCACTGGTATTTGTGATGATATCAGAATCCCAGACCCACAGCGCGCGCGTTTGTACCGATGGACATTGTGTGTTTTGTGCAGGTGTTTGTGGTGCTTGCGGATTTGCCTGTGGGGAATAGGTGAATACAGGTGATTGATTTGTATACACAGAGAATGGTTGGCGTATGTATGGATTTTGAGCATCTGAGGTATTTTCTGTTGTGGTAATAATTGTTTCCTCGATTGTTTTTGATGAAGTGTTTTGATTGAATATGTTTTGTGAAAATGGAATAGGTGTTGTTCCAAAATTTTTATCCATATTTGTACCAGAAAAAATCGCTACGATTCCAATACATGCGATGACAAGAAGCACGATAATGATATTTTTAGAAGACATAAAGAATTTATATCATTAAATATGAAATAAGGGAATGTTTTTATGGTTCGCACAAAAGTAAAAAACCAAGCCAGAGCTTGATTTTTTACTTTTGTGCGCCGGGTTGGATTCGAACCAACGAAGGCCAAGGCCGTCAGATTTACAGTCTGATGTGATAGACCACTCCACCACCGACGCATACAAAGGGGAGTATACACGCTTTTGTGTTTTTTTTCAATATACACATAATTTTTCTCTCTTCGTAATCTATGCTAAAATACACAACATGTCACAGTTATATAGTAATTCAATTTTCTGGGTAGAAACTTCTAAAATCAAACCAAACCCATTTCAACCACGTCGTGAGTTCGATGAGGCTCGTTTACGTGACCTCTCTGATTCTATTCGTCAATATGGTGTGCTCCAACCGCTCGTTGTGTCTCGTATTGAAGTCCAAAGAGAAGATGAGGGTATTAGTGTTGAGTATGAACTCATTGCCGGTGAACGTCGTCTTCGTGCATCTAAACTCGCAGGGCTTGATCAAGTGCCTGTTATTATCCGTGTCGGTGATGACAGTATGGCAAAACTCGAACTTGCGATTATTGAAAATCTCCAACGTGAAGATTTAAATGCTGTTGAGCGAGCCCGTGCTTTTTTCCGTCTTGTTGAGGAATTTAAATTCACACATGGGCAGGTTGGTATGAAAGTTGGCAAGAGTCGTGAATATGTTTCAAATACACTTCGCCTTCTTGCACTTCCACAAGAGATTCTCGATGCATTATCTGCCGGAAAGATAAGCGAGGGTCACACACGACCGATTCTCATGCTTGCAGACAGACCAGAAGAACAAATGGTTCTCTTTAAAGAAATTGTTTTTAAGAAAATGACTGTTCGTGACGCAGAAAAAGCTGCTCGAAAAATCGCTTTCGATCGTGTTCGTAAAAAGGAATATATGCCTGATCCTGAGATTGCTGAAATGGAAGAAAAACTTCAAGAGAGTCTTGGTACTCGTGTACATATCGAACGAAAAGAAAATGGGGGGTATATTACAATCGATTTCTTTACCCATGATGATCTTCGGACGATACTTGATTTAATCAAATCAAATCAAAACAAGAATCCAAGTGAAATGCTCGAAAATTTCATTGCATCTCAGAAAATAGATACACCAATCGTGGTGACAAATACCCCCGATATGGAATCAGATGAAATGCATTTGATTGATGACCGCGACGAAGATGAAATCAAGCAAACAGAAGAAGATATTGATCTCTATAATATCAAGAATTTTTCACTCTAAAATATAAAACACCTGTACATTCTGTACGGGTGTTTTATATTAGAATTTTGCAAACGAGCGGAATTTTGAGAGAAGACTATTTTCTTTGAGGTGTGCATTGATATGTTTTCGAGCGAGACCCGTTTTTGCATGTGCGAGCCATTTCGAAGAAGGATTTGTATTTTTATTTGTATGAATCTCGATGATATCTTTATTCTTGAGTTTGGTGTGAAGCGCTACCATTTTGCCGTTTATTTTTGCATTCTGGGCATGATTGCCGATGTCGGTATGGATTGCATACGCAAAATCAATCGCACTCGAATCCTCAGGTAGATCAATGATTTCACCTTTAGGTGTGAATACAAACACGCGGTCCTTAAAAAAGTCCATTTTGATTTCTTTCAGGAATTTCTCTGGAGAAGTTATTTCTTGGTTGATATCACGAAGTTGGTTTATCCATTCAAATTTTTTTGTATCAACTTCTTTTTGGTGAGCTCCTTTTTCTTTGTATGCAAAGTGTGCAGCAACACCGTTTTCTGCTTCGTCATGCATTGATTCTGTTCTGATTTGTATTTCAACGATACCACCAGTACCAGAGAAGATTGTCGTGTGAAGTGATTTGTATCCGTTTGGTTTTGGGGTTGCAATGTAGTCTTTGATTCTCTCGGGGAGCGGTTTCCATGTACCGTGAATAATACCGAGTGTGTGATAACAATCTTCGATATTTTTAACAACAACACGAATCGCGATAATATCGTAGATTTTACCAATATCCATATCGTATTTTTTTAATTTACACCACAGCGAGTAGAGATGCTTTTGTCTGTAATCAACACGAGCTTCAATCTTGTGTTCTTGGAGTTTTTGTTGGAGTATGTCATGTACCTCATGAAGGTATTTTTCTTCAGCATCTGATTTTTCAGCGAGAAGAGTACGTACTTCCTCGTATTCTTTTGGATAGGCAAAACGAAATGCACTGTCTTCGAGTTTACCTTTGAGTCGACCCATAGAGAGTCTATTTGCGAGTGGTGCGTATACTTCGAGTGTTTCAAGTGCAATACGTTTTTGTTTATCTGGTCGAACGTGTTCGAGTGTCTGGATATTGTGTAGTCTGTCTGCAAGTTTGATGACAAGCACACGCAAGTCTTCGGTCATTGATACAAAAAATTTACGAAGATTTTCTACGTTTCGTTCAATACCTTTGTATTTTACCGTACCAAGTTTAGTGACACCTTTGACCAGTCCTACAATCTCTGCGCCAAATTCTTTTTCTAATTCTTCTTCTGTTGTTTCTGTGTCTTCAAGTACATCATGGAGGAAACCTGCCGCGATTACAGTCGGGCCCATACCAAGCTCTGCAAGGTTTTTTGCTGTTGCAAATACGTGAATAAAATATGGTTCGCCACTTTTTCTGACTTGTCCATCATGTGCGTTACGTGCAAAATCATAAGCTTTTGTGATTAAAGCTTTTTCTTCTTCAGTCACATTGGTCATGAAATTAAAGATATCTTGTGTTGGGGGAATCATATCTTTAATTATATACCATAAAAAATAAAAGATAATAAATTTTTAGGAAATATAAAAAAAGTCATTAAAGTTTCGAAACTTTAATGACTTTAAGTATTTTTACTACCACTTAGAGAAACCCTTATTGAATTGTTCCATGAACTCTTCATAGGGCATGTAGGCATTGGGACAAAGCCGTGCCAGTGCTCTACCTAAATCGTAGGGTGTACATCCGCCATTAGGAAAAGGGGAGTTTCCATCTTGTCCATCATCAGCAATTGTCCTGAGGATGTCCGCTGCTGTGTAGCGAGAAAGAGGTGTGCCTTCAATGGCGTGGGGTACTTCTGTTGTCGTGTCTGTCATGATTTTTTATTTAAAAATGAAGATTTAGTGAATTATCTTTATTTACTGCTTTATAAACAAAGATAATTCACTAAATACTCTAAAAGAACATTATAAGGTATATCATATCACATAACACACAAAAAGTCAAGTACGTGCAAGGGTCTATACAAGGTTAAAAATTAAGGGTGTAGCCGAGATGTTTTATTTCTTATTATTCTTGATATCCTCTCCTAGTTTATGAGGATTATGCATTTTACACATCTTATTGCTACATCGCTCAGGGATAGTTTTTGTGCCTTCCATCATGAGGCTTCCGCAGAGGTCGCAGATATTACCCGTTGGTTTTGCTTTGATTGCATTTTTACAATCTGGATAATTTGAACATGAGTAGAAAATCCCAAATCGTCCGCGTCGTTCCATCATTTCACCTTTTTTACAGGTAGGGCATTGTACGCCAGTCAATTTCTTTTTCTTTTCTTCTTCATCTTCTTTGATGAATTTACATTTTGGATATCGTGAGCATGAAATGAATGCTCCGAATTTCCCTTGACGTATGACGAGCTTACCGCCACCTGATTTACCTTTTTTCTCGCCACAGAGTGGGCACATTTCACCAGTTTCTTTTGGTCCTTCGAGTTCATTGCCTTCAAGTGTTCGGGCACCATCACAGTCGGGGTATTTTGAACATGAATAGAATTTACCATTGCGGGCGAGTTTGATGATCATCGAAGCCCCACATTTTGGGCACTTCATATCTTCAGGTGCTTCACCCATGTTTGTCGCTTTAGCGAGTTTGTCTTTTTCTTTGACGTCTTTTTGGAATGGAATATAAAAATCTTTCAACGTCTTTACGTATTCGCGTTTACCTTCGGCTATTTCATCGAGTTCATCTTCCATTTCAGCAGTGAAAGTATCACTGATATATTCTGCGAAATTATTTTCAAGGAAACTCGAAACAACATCTCCAGTATCAGTCGGGAAGAGTGTGCGTCCTTCTTTTGTGACGTATCCACGTTCTTCAATAGTCTTCATAATAGATGCATACGTTGAAGGTCTTCCGATTCCACGTGCTTCGAGTTCTTTGACGAGTCCTGCTTCGGTGTATCTGTTTGGTGGTTCAGTTGCTTTCTCTGTATCTTTGAGTTCGAGTAATTTTAATTTTTGTCCCACTTCTACAAGTGGAAGCTCTACGTCTTCACCTCGTGCTTCTGTATCAACAGAGAGCCATCCAGGGAAGAGTACTCGTGAACCATTGGCAGTAAAGTCAGGAATTTCGCCACTCGTGATATTAGCGATGATTTTTGTCTTCATGAGTTTTGCGTCGGTCATCTGTGAAGACACTGCTCGCTCCCAGATGAGTCGATAGAGACGTTTTTGCTCTTCATTTGCTCCTTCATTCATTGATTCGACATGTGTTGGGCGAATTGCTTCGTGGGCCTCTTGAGCATTCTTTGATTTTGTTTTATAGGTATGAGCTTCGGCGTATTCTTTTCCATATTTCTTTTCAACAAGAGCGAGAATCTGCGCCTGTGCTTGTGCTCCGAGGTTGGTACTATCTGTACGCATATAGGTAATAAATCCTTGCTCGTAGAGTTTTTGTGCGACTTGCATCGTGCGTGATGGCGAGAAGCCAAGGCGAGTTGAGGCTGTTTGCTGGAGTGTTGATGTAGTGAATGGCGCACGAGGTGAACGTTTTTGTTCAGATGCTTTAACATCTTTAACTTCCCAGACTTCTTTTTTACCAAGTGAAAGAATAGTATCTACAATTTTTCGATCACGCGGTTCTTCGACGCACGAGAGTGTGAGGTCTTCCTTTTTTGTCGTTTGGAACAATCCTTCGAGTACCCAGTATTGCTCAGGTACGAATGCACGAATTTCTCGCTCACGTTCCATGATGATGCGGAGTGCAGGGGATTGTACACGCCCTGCAGAGAGTCCATAGCGAACCTTTTTCCAGATAACACCAGAGAGATCATATCCAACGAGACGGTCGAGTACGCGTCGCGCCTCCTGGGCGCGACGCAGATTAGTATCAATATCTCGAGGATTCTTGAGTGCTTCTTCTACTGCTTCTTTTGTGATTTCGTGAAAGGTGACACGTTTGATAGGTGCTTTTATTTTTTTGTCATTACGAAGTATTTCTTCGATGTGCCATGCAATTGCTTCTCCTTCTCGGTCCGGGTCAGTTGCGAGCATGATTTCTGTTGCTTTGTGTCCAAGTGTTTGAAGTTCACTGACAACTTTTTCTTTTCCTTTTGAGATTTCGTAATGAGGAACAAATCCCGCAGGGATGTCGATTGCTTGCTTGTTTGATTTTGGGAGATCACGAATATGCCCCACAGATGCACGCACAGTAAAAGCACCATCGAGATATTTCTCAATTGTTTTTGCTTTTGATGGTGATTCTACGATAAGTAATTTCATTTTTATTTTTGCTAGTAGCGAGATGCTAATTGCCATAAGCTATTCTAGAGTATTACACGAAAGAAGTTTTTTTAGCAAATAATTGTGTTTTGTATATATAAAAAAATAAAGCGCCACATGTGTGACGCTTTATAAATAATTGCTGTTCGCTTACTAAAGTTATTCTTTGAGTGGCTCTTTGAACAGAGTTGTTCTTTCTTTGGCTTTCTTTAGGCACCACACTGCAAATCCAATTCCAGCGATAAGAAGAAAGATATCTCCTTGATCAACAGGTACGTTTCGATCGGGGTCGGGTCCTCCTCCTTCACCTTGGACTGAGGGAATTGACCCTTTGGTGAGTGGATCATTTTGGGCGAAGGTGAATGTTAGAGAACAAAAAAAGAGCAAAAGAGCAAAAACTATCTTTTTCATAAATTTATGGATTAAGTTATTTGTATTATAGCACAAATAGAATAATCGTCAAATCTTATGTATTTCCCCAAGTTCTTCTCGAATTAAATCTTTTATTTCCATGATTGAGAGAAGTGCATTTGCTCGTGCAATATCAAAACCACACAAGCGAATCAAAACATCTCTTTCTTGTGGTTCACGCAGGAATTCAAGTACACGTAATTCATCTGGTCCACAATCTTTGTATCGCAATCTATCATCGTGGTGTTCTGTTGGTGTGTATCCAAGTGCTTCTAGGATTTCTTCACTTGTTGTAACAGGTGTCGCTCCTTGTCGGATGAGTGCGTGTGTACCTTTTGAATTTGATGAAAGTGCAGACCCAGGAACTGCAAGAACATCTCTGTTGTAGTCGATAGCCATACGTGCAGTAATCCGTGTACCTGATTTTTCTTCTGCTTCAATAACAAGAACCGCCCTTGCAATACCTGCCATGAGTCTGTTTCGCTGAGGAAAAGAATACACCATTGCTTTCTCGTGGGGTTCCATTTCTGAAATGCAACAACCACCCTGTGCAATAATTTTTTCTGCGAGAAGAATATTCGTACGAGGATAGAGGACATTTCTGTCGAGTCCTGATCCAGGGAATGCAACAGTAGGGAGCCCAACATCGAGTGCTGTTGTGTGTGCAATCGTATCGATTCCGAGTGCAAGTCCCGAGACGATAGCGATAGGGTATCCTTTGAGTCCTCGTATTAAACGTTCACACATATCTCTTCCGTATGAGGTATGTTTTCGAGATCCAATTACTGCGAGATACGTATATGATGCATCAGGTAATGTGCCTCGTATAAAGAGTTTTTTAGGTGGCTGGGGGATTTCAAGAAGTTGAGGAGGGATTTCTTTTATTGAAAGTATTCGAATATCTTCCATGTATAAAAAGTATATCATGGATAAAGTCACTTTTTGTAAAAAATCATACTTCGGGGTATACTCATAACTATATGTTGGATATTAAATTTATACGAGAAAATAAAGACCTTATTAAAGAAGCAGCCCGAAAGAAGCATAGTTCTTTTGATGTTGAGGCTCTTCTTGTTGCTGATGAAAAAAGACTCTCACTCCTCTCGCGTGTTGAATTTCTTCGAGGAGAACAAAACAAAGTAAGTGTCACCCTCGGTGGTCGCATCGAAGAAAATCATCGCGCTCAGATGATCGAAGAAATGCGAATCGTAAAAGATGAGTTAAAAGAAAAAGAAGATGAGCTTCGAGATACAATGGTCGAATGGCAGGCATTAATGCTCGCTGTTCCTAATGTTCCTGATATGACTGTTCCTGGTGGAGAAAGTGACGCCGAGAATCAAGAGGTAAAACAATGGGGGACGAAACCATCATTTGATTTTGAAGCAAAAGATCATATTGAACTCATGACTGCACTCCGTATGGTAGATGTTGAACGTGGTACAAAGGTTCATGGCTTCCGTGGGTATTTCCTAACTGGCGATGGAGCTCGACTTTGTTTTGCGATTTGGAATTATGCACTTGAATTTTTTGGATCACGTGGATTTGTTCCGGTGATTCCTCCAGTGATTGTTCGCAAGCAAAATCTCTATGGCACAGGACATCTACCGGGCGATACAGAGGATTATTATATGACGCAAGACGGTGATGCACTCGCTGGTACTGCAGAAGTTCCATTGATGGGTATGTATGCTGATGAGATTCTTGATGCACAGACATTTCCTCTCAAGTACCTCGGTTTCTCTCCGTGTTTCCGTCGTGAGGCAGGAAGTCACAGTAAAGATACAAAAGGTCTTATTCGTGTGCATGAATTTTATAAATTTGAACAAGTTATTCTCTGTGAGGCCTCACACCAAACATCAGTGACACTTCACGAAGAATTAAATCGTAATACCGAAGAATTTATAGAATCACTTGGTATTCCATATCATACCGTGATTAATTGCGGTGGTGATTTGGGGCAAGGTCAGGTGAAGAAATATGATATTGAGTTGTGGGTTCCCAAAGAAGGTACGTATCGTGAGATTTCTTCTGCATCATATTTCCATGACTTCCAGACACGCAGATTTAATATTCGATATCGTGACCAAGAAGGCAAGATGCATTATGCTCACTCTCTCAACTGTACTGCAATCCCAACTCCACGAATCCTTGTTTCACTTATTGAAAATTTCCAACAAGCAGATGGGTCTATTCGTGTCCCTGAAGCACTCCGTACATATCTTGGTAAAGATGTTATTGCGTAATATGATACGACTATCCCTATGAGAGAAGTCATCACATCACCACGAAATATCGATCTCAAGCGTAAACGTAAAACAGAACGAATACGACGTTCTGTTTTATTTTCATTGTTGATACTTACCTGTGTCGGTGCATTGGCATATTTTTCTGCGCACCCTCGGGTGACTCTCTCTACTATTGAAGTATCAGGTGCAGAGATTATTGATATTCCTGATATTGAAGCGGTAGTGCAGGAGACGCTTTCGGGGAGGTACGGATATCTTTTTTCACGAGCAAATGCATTTATCTATCCGCATGACACTCTCTATGCACGATTGATTGATTCATTTCCTCGTATCGAGACACTTGCGATTGAACGTACTTCGACAACATCGCTTCGTATTACGATTACTGAACGTGAAGGTGTGTATCTCTATTGTGGTACACAGCCCATCTTGGATACAGAGAATGAAGAGGTATGTTATTTTGTAAATAGTGATGGGTATATTTTTGATAGAGCACCATATTTTTCTGGTGATGTATATTTTAAATTTTATCGTGAAATGAAAGAGGAAGCTTCTTCTCTTTTTGTCCCACCGCAAGGTATGTATGTATTTTCACCTGACGTATTCCACCGGATGATTCGATTTATTGATGGGGTACGAACAAACGGACTTGAGCCACGATATCTTGTTGTTGAGGCAGATGGTACGTATGCACTCGTACTCGCACACCTCTCGGGTGCGACAGTACCACGTATGTTATTCCGTGATGATACTGACCTTGATTCAATATTAGAAAACCTCACTCTCGCAATAGGAAAAACAGAATTTGCAACAGAGGTAAAAACACGATACAGTACGCTTCTTTATATTGATTTACGATTTAAGAATAAGGTTTTATATAAATTTAGTGATGAGTAATTTTTGGGAACAATTACCGAAACCCTTTTTCGCACTGGCGCCGATGGCTGACGTCACGGATCCCGCTTTTCGTCGTATTATTGCGAAATACGGCAAGCCAGATGTAACGTGGACTGAATTCGTTTCGGCTGATGGACTTGCAAGTAAAGGGCGTGAAGTATTGCAAAGAGATTTGGAATACACAGAAGGTGAGCGACCGATTGTGGCTCAGCTTTTTTCTGCTCACCCTGACAAGATGCGTGAAGCTTCGAAATTTGTCGCTTCACTTGGTTTTGATGGTATTGATATCAATATGGGGTGTCCTGACCGCTCGATAGAGAAACAGGGTGCAGGTGCGGCAATGATAAAAACACCTGATGTTGCAGTAGCGATAATTCAAGCAGTGAAAGATGGTATTGCTGATGCGGGGTGCGATATTCCTGTATCAGTGAAGACTCGTGTTGGCTACAATAAAATACAAATCGATGAATGGATTCCGTTGTTGCTCGCACAAAATATTTCTGCACTTACGGTACATGCTCGAACACGCAAAGAGATGTCGCTTGTTCCTGCACGCTGGGAACACGTGAGAGAGGTGGTCGCACTTCGTGACCAGATGGGTGTAGCGACGAAGATTATCGGCAATGGTGATGTAAAAAACATCGAACATGCAAGAGCACTTGCCGAAGAGACCGGATGTGATGGTGTAATGATTGGAAGAGCATTGTTTGGAAACCCCTGGCTTTTTGCCAATTTTACTCACGCTTCGCGTGACTGTAAAATTGAGCACCCCGTTTCATTTTTTCAGAAATTTATAAATATATTTCGTTACAGAAAAACAAAACTTTCTCTTTCTTCTACAACACAGAGCCGGGATAGTGCCGAGCGAAGCGAGTGTGTTGCCGATATTATAATTCGAAAAAATGATACTGGGGCTGCTGTGGAAGACGCTCATAAATATTGGCTCCATGCTGAAACTACGATTCCACTCGAAGAGCGATTGCGTGTACTTGTAGAACATACAAAATTATATGAAGAGCTCCTCGGTGATATAAAAAGTTTTTCAATCATGAAAAAACACTACAAGGCCTACGTGCATGGTTTTAATGGTGCGAAAGAACTCCGAATCAAATTAATGGAGGCAGAAAATGCGAGAGAAGTGGAGGACATAATAAAAAGATTTGAAATAAAAAAATGAGTCTGTATACAGACTCATTTTTACACACGTTGAATAATTAATTCAATTGCTTTTTGTACCATTTTTTCTGGAAGACACACTTTTTCTGGTTCTTGCAAAATTTGTGACGCATATATATCTGTCCATGGAATATGAATAAATATATGTTGTATTAACAGTTTATTTTCTGTGATTGTTCTTGCTGTTAAGTATCCAAGTGCATTACAAACAAAACTTTCTGCATCATTTGAAATTTCAACAGGAATATCTTCTTTCCGTAGTGCATTTAATAGTGGTGTGCTTACTATTGGATGTGAATACAAAAAAGATTTTGAACCAGGTAGTATTTCTTTGTTTACTGGTGCGTATCCAGTAGCATCAGGGTATTTGCTATACATTCGATTTTGAAATTTTGTTTCAAAGCGAATTCCTTTGACTTGTGATGCGAGTCCAATACTGAGTATCATGTGAGGCCTGTGTTCATTGATTTTTTTCTTAAGGATACTAAAAGCACCAAAGTAACTACACGGTAATACAATACCAATAATTTGTTTTGTTCCAAGAGTTTTATTGTTGTAATGTACAGCCATATCTTGACTTGGATTTTTTGTGTAATTACCAAAAGGCTCAAATCCAGTTAAAAGTACTGTTTTCATATAAGAAAGATTTATTTTTATTTAGATTACCGTATTGTATAGGTGAGGTCAACAGGCAAAGAATATGTGTTTATATATTTGACTTTCCCATAATTAAAGAGTACTTTATCAAAAATACTCTTTAATTATGGGAACAACAGATTTGAATTTAAAGCAGTCACTTGCATCTTTGCTTGAAGACAAGGTGCGCATTACAGACACATTGAAAAGTGTAAAAAATGATTTAACAATGAAAGATTCTGAAATTGAAAAAACAGTTATTGCATTCTTGCTTAAATTACTCCCTGATCCAAAACAAATATCTTTTCTAGGAGAAGAATGTCGTGATGTTCAATGTTCTTTTCCGCGGATAAAATGTCTCGTTAGAGAAGCATTATTTCCAGCAGAAAAAGAAGAGATGAGTTTTGGAAGAAATGATGCTAGCGATGGAAAGATGAGTATTATTACTTCATTTCCATCTAAAATTATTGAGATGATTAATAGTATTAATGATGCATGGACTGGTTCAGCTATCATTGAAATTGATAAGTCTCATTCATTTGGTGTGCAGATTTCTTTAAAACTTTTTTTATAACACATACCTTAAACCCCACATGTTGTGGGGTTTATTATTTTTATAAAAATAATAAAACACTGCAGAATTTACAGTGTTTTATGGTCTTAATTACTTTTGTTTAAAATACGAACTTATTTCATCCTTACTCCTCCAAAAAGTAAACTTTCTTGCAATTCCTGGTTGTATTGCATGCGTTCTTCTCTCATGCTTTTTTCTTCCTTAAAATCAATTTTATGAAAATCACCAAGGCAAAATCCGTAATGATTAGAATTGATTTTTGCTGATTTACACCCCCTTTTGAACCAGTATTTTAAGGTATCTGCAGTTGTATTAAGAACATCTCCTCGAGGTCCAAGGTCCATCAGGGGATTAAATACATTACAACCTTCTTTTTGACTTAAAACAATGTCTAGTAACTCTTTAATTTTTGAGAGTTGTTTTGTGGTTTGTTTGGGAAAGTTTAATGTTTCAATATTCACTGGGGATTTTTCCCAGTATACAATTAGAAGTTTGTGGTGTTCACAAGTACCCTTGTTGAGAGGGTCAATACCTGCATTTTTGCAGATTTTTAAAAGCTCATTGTAGGTATACATAACAAATTATATTTTTTAGTATCATACCAAATAATTTACTGTTCTGCTATACTACACCTATGCCAAAGACTGAAAAAACAGAACAGAATATCGCTCTCTATCGGAAATATCGTCCAGAAACATTTGAAGATGTTATCGGGCAGGATCATATCGTTAAAGCAATTGAGGGGGCATTTGAATCAGGTAAGGTTGCTCACGCATACCTTCTCTCTGGTCCTCGCGGTACAGGTAAGACAACAATTGCTCGTATTATCGCTCGTACACTTGGTTCATCGGTCAATGATATTTATGAAATGGACGCAGCTTCAAATCGCAAGATTGAGGATGCTCGTGATATTCGCGAAAGTGTCCGTACGATGCCGTTTGATTCAAAATACAAAGTGTATATTCTCGATGAAGTCCACATGCTCACAAAGGAGGCATGGAATGCACTTTTGAAAACTATCGAAGAACCACCAGCACACGTCATCTTTATTCTTGCGACCACAGAACTCGAGAAAGTCCCAGAGACAATCGTCTCACGCTGTCAGACATTTATTTTCAAGAAACCAACTGATGCTATCTTGGCTGAAGTTATTACTCGTGTCGCAAAGAAAGAGGGTTACACACTTGCTGAGGGTGGAGCAGAGCTTATTGCACTCCTTGCATCAGGTGCCTTTCGAGATGCACTTGGTACGCTTCAGAAAGTTATTTCATATTCAAAAGACAAGAAGATTACTCTAAAAGAAATCGAATCAGTCACAGGAGCACCTGAGGCATCTCTCGTTCATTCATTTCTCGATGCACTTGCTTCGAATGATATTGAGAAAGGATATACTGCGATTCGAACTGCATCAGAACAAAATATCGATATGTCACTCTTTACGAAAATGATTATTGTAAAATTACGATATGCATTAATGCTCAGGTATGCTCCACAACAATCTTCACATCTCGAGAAAAGTCTCTCTGCACAAGAACTTTCTTTTTTGACGAATCTTGTTGCTTCAAAACCAAGTACATTATCCTCACATGCTTTGACGGTGCTACTTGAAGCATATCAGCGTACTCGTACTGCTGTCGTCTCAGAACTTCCACTTGAACTCGCACTTGTGCAAATACAGAATGGAGAAAAGTAAAAAAATATGGGATGTGATTGTCATAGGTGGTGGTGCAAGTGGTATGATGGCCGCGGCTGTTGCAGGTTCTCGAGGGAAATCTGTCCTCATTCTCGAAAAGAATAAATCACTCGGTGAGAAATTGAAAATCACTGGTGGTGGAAGGTGTAATATTACAAACGCTGAAGAAAATATCCGCACACTACTTGCTCATTATGGGGATGCTGAACCATTTCTCTATTCGCCTTTTTCTCAGTTTGGTATGAAGGATACATTTACATATTTTGAATCACGAGGACTTCCTCTGGTTGTACAAGCACGTAAGCGTGCGTTTCCACATACAGAAAATGCAAAAGATGTGTTTCTTGTATTGCAAAAAGAATTAGATAAACACCATGTTACAGTGAAGACAAACTCACCTGTACATACAATCAATCACGAAAATACTACTGTTGTATCAGTCGAAACAAAAAGTGGTATTTTTTATGCACAATCATTTATCTTTGCGACTGGTGGAATGTCGCATCCAGAAACTGGCTCAACAGGGGATGGATTTGGTTTTTTGAAATATCTTGGTCATACCATAAAAGAACCTACTCCTTCTATCGTACCCCTCGAGGTTTCTGATTCGTGGATACACGCACTTGCTGGTGTGTCACTTTCATTTATGAAGATTACATTCTTTCTTGACGACAAAAAACAATTTTCAAAAACAGGGAAAATTTTATTTACACACTTCGGACTGTCAGGTCCACTTATTCTCAATAGTGCTTCGAAAGTTTCGGAGTTGTTGCAATCTGGTGTGGTACGAGCATATATTGACGCCTATCCAGATACAAACTTGGGTTCACTTGAACAGCAAATCATAAAAGTTTTTGATGCGAATAAAAATAAGGCATTAAAAAATGTATGTAAAGAAATAACCCCAGAGGGGATGCATACTGCAATTCAAACACTTCTTCCTGAGATTGATTTTGAAACAAAAGTTCATAGTGTGACAAAAGAACAACGAAAGAAAATCGTGCATATGTTGAAAGCACTACCTGTTACAATTACGAATCTTATGGGGTATGACAGGGCGGTGGTTGCTGATGGGGGTGTTGATATTTCTTATATTGATACAAAAACAATGCGATCAAAAATCATATCAAATGTATATGTGACGGGTGATTTGCTTCATGTACAGAGACCGTCTGGTGGATATAGTTTGCAACTCTGTTGGACAACAGGATTTGTAGCGGGGAATAATGCGTAACATAAAATCCTCTCATAGAGAGGATTTTATGTTACGTCTTGATTACAGATTTGCTTCTGCTCGGTAGATTGAGATAAGTGTGTAGAGGAGACTGATGACGAGTGGACCAACAAGAATTCCGATAGCTCCCATGAGAGACACACCACCGAGAACTGAGAAGAGTATAAGGAGTGGGGGAATATCTGTCTTTTTACCGATAATAAATGGAGAGAGGACATTGTCTACCATTCCGACGAGAGCACCTGCCCAGATGAGCATACCGATTGCTTGTGTTTGCATGCCACTAAACCACAAGAAAATAATAACTGGTACAGAGATAAATGCAGTGCCTATTGTCGGTACGAGTGACGCAACACCAGCGACGACACCCCAGAGTACCGGATTTGGAACGTCGAATATTGCGAGTCCGACACCCATGAGTATTCCCTGGGCAATAGCGATAATAAAATACCCTTTAATGATTCCATTAATCGTTAGAGAAAGTTTATTTAATATTTTTTCATTCGTATCATTTTTGAGTGGACTCAGTAAGAGAAATCCTTTTTTGAGAACTGCTCCATCTTTGATTGCATAAAACAAGGTTAGTATGAAGAGTATAAACATCAATATTGTTTTGAGTGTCGAAGCAAAGAGCCCTGCGACATTATCTGAAACAAATGATGCCATATTACCGATAACACTTGTTGTATTCGTTGTAATGTATTTTGGGGCAATACCATTGATGGTATTGTTGATTGATTCTAGGAATGGAGTTGCACTTCCTCCGTCGACAACAGAATGATAAATATTTTGTGATTGATGTATCACTGCGGTACTGAGAGTAAAGAGGGGAACAAAGAGGATGATAAGAAAAAAAAGAACAGTTAAAAGTGATGCGAGCCAATCAAATCTTTTGGTAATATATTTTTTAATCCATACATATATTGGGCGGAGGACAATAGAAAACGCCATACCCAAGATAATCACCGAGAGGAATGGGAAAAATATCGTAATAGCAAGTATAATAACGACCCCAAGTAATGCAAAGAAAAAATTTCTTTCAATAGTATTTGTATTCATGTATTTGATTATAGCATAGGGTAGGGTTGAAAAAGTGCCCTATTTAATGTATTCTGTAACTGTTTCATTTTAGGATCGTAATGGACCACACGTAACATAGATTACATGGGTGGTGGGTCAGGACAGAACTAAAATATAAGTAAAATTGAATATACTATTTGGGGATCGTCTAATGGTAGGACAGCGGCCTTTGAAGCCGTTAATTGGGGTTCGAATCCCTGTCCCCAAGCCAAATTCGTGTTTTTTGCAAGCGAAGCGTTCAATACAAAAAAGCTCGAATTTGCTTCGCGGGTGTTTCGGAAAGAAACACAAGAAGGTACTTGAATTTAATGAACGTAAAAATTGCGTCGAAATGAGCACATTTTGACGATGATTATTTATGTTTTGCAAGTAACACATTCTATCTAAAAATATCAAATTGACTTCAGTTTTTTAAAAGAAATTATTTAATATGATATACTCTCTCGTATGAAAACATATAAAAAATTACTATATCGAAGCAGAGAAAATAAAGTTATCTTTGGTGTGATGGGTGGGCTTGGAGAATATTTTGATATTGATCCAGTTATCTTTCGTGTATCGTTTACGGCATTCGCTATTTTTACTGGCTTTTTTCCAGGTGTCATTGCATATATTTTAATGGCAATGATGATGCCTCTACCTCCTCGCGTGATTTACGAAAAAGCAGAAGAAGTAAAAGAAGAAAAAAACGAAGTAAATGCTTAGTATAAATATCGAACCTGAGTTCAAAAAACATCTTGATAAAAAACTTGCACGGAGAATGCGTATTCTTACTATTATTCTCTGTGTAATGACAGGTGTACTTGTCTACAATATGTACATCAGTCATATTGGTTTTCTTTTGGTATTTTTTGGTGTGGTGCTTGGTTGTATTGTTGGATTTCTTGCAGGAAGAATGTTTCTTATTAAATGGCGCGAAGAAGATAGTAAAATCATCAGCAATATTGATCTCCTTGGTGGAATTGTGCTTGCAATTTATATTACGGTTTCAATTGCTCGAAGTTGGATATTTGCACATTGGTTCAAGGGTCTCATTCTTACGTCATTTACATTCAGTTTTATCGAGGGTGCAATGATTGGACGATTACTTTCAATGCGATTTAATATTAAAAAGATTCTCTCTGAACAAGGGAAGACCCAGTAATAGGGGCTTGTCGTGTTAGCGTTAAGTATATTGACAAAAAGATAAATTGCGTTACAATACGTATATTATGAAAAAAGTATACAGTATTACGTCAGTGACGTTTATGTTTATTGCCCTCGGTCTTTTTGTCGCCCCGTCTCAAGCATTGGCTGGTTGGAATTTTTCTATCGGTCTCGGTATTGGTGGAATGGGCTTTAATCAGCCGTATTATGGTGGATATCCACAACAGCAGTATTATAATAATACTAATTATTACAATACAAACTATAATATGATGAATCCTCTGTATTCACAGGCTCCATATCTACCACAAGTACAAAATCAGTTTCCGTCATATTACTATCAGACTCCTATTACAATGACTGATTATGTGTACCCATCATACAATCAATCATCGTATCATTCACCAATGAATTCATCATACTATTATCCTAGTTATGGAATGTATGGAAATAATTATGCTGGGCGATCATGTTTCCAGCCTCCATGTTTTTACTAAGAAAATAATAAAACACCACACAGTACTGTGTGGTGTTTTATTATTCATCATCTTGTGGTTTGTCGAGAGTGAGTGCTTCAATGCTTATCGCATCACCCGTGATGCGCATCACATCTTTGTCTATTTTTCTAAATTCATGATTTGATTTGTTGAAATGGTTTACGGTTGTTGCGAGGGCATTACCGAGCTTCTGGTGTGCTTCTTCGTACGTACGCAGGTGCGTTCCTAGTTCTCCGACACGTTTGATGATATCTTTGGCGGACTCTTCGATTTGAAGTGCTTTCAATCCCTGAAGCACTGTCTGTAAATATGCGAGGAATGATGTAGGGGACACAATGATAACTTTATATTTACTTGCCGCACGCTGAATCAGATTCTCTGTGTCTTCGGTTACTGCGCCGATTTTGTTGATGAGTAAATCATAATAGATAGCTTCGTGAGGGATAAACATAAATGCGAAGTCCATCGTACCTTCTTCGGGTTGGATGTATTTTGATGTTTCGACAATTCGATTCTTCAAATCATTTACAAATATTTTCTCAAAGCGTTCTTTCTCAGCTGGGTCATTTGTTTCTGAAATACGATTGTAATTTTCAAGTGAGAATTTTGAATCAATTGGAATGATTTTGTCTTTCACAAATACCGCCGCATCGACAATCGTACTATCAGGGAATGCGTATTGCATTTGGTAACTACCGGGAGGCATCACATTTTTAAGAAGTGTTTCGAGATAGTATTCTCCGAGGATTCCACGCTGTTTTGGATTCTTCAATATATCTTGCAAATTCTTTAATTGGTCAGCAAATGAAACGACTTGTTTATTAGTCTCATCGAGACGAGTGATTTTCTCGGTAATATCGGCAATAATGCGTGATGTCTCGGTAGATTGATATCGCATTGATTGATTCATATCTTTCTGTGAATCAGAAAGTTTCTGGTCAATCGTTCGACCAAGTTCATTGATATGAGAGAGGAGTAGTTGGAATCCTGTATCATCTTTTGCGCTTTCGGGTTTCCGATTTTGACGCATAAAAAAGAAGCCAATAGTAAGGCCAACAAGAATCCCAAGCACAATCATAAGTACGGTAGACATAGTGCTATTTTAGCATAAACAACTTATTTTTATGTGTTGCGATGAGTCACCTTATCTAGGTTTATTTAATTACCACATCTACTTGACATATAGTCAAATAAATGATAGTTTATGTCTAAATTATTTTAAATCAAAAAAACAAAAATAAAGTATGGCAGGCTCTAATGCTTCTGACAATGGTACCGGTAAAAGTACCAATTCAGCGACTCGCACAGTTGTTATCGAGTGCACAGGAATTACTCCTATTCTTATGAATCCAATGACAAAAGAAACGTTGGAAGAATTGGCCGGAATTAAGGCGAAAACCTCAATGGCTTCTCAAAAAGAAAGACCATTAAAGGATCGTGCTGCTGATAAGATTATTCGTGAAGATTCGAAACCTGATGGTAAAATTGGTTTACCTATCGAATATCTTTTAGGGTGTCTCATCAATGGTGGTCGTCAAATTAAAATTAACGGCAAAAAGGCAATTTCCACTGCAACCAGTACTGAGCTGTATGATCTGATTGATGTGAAGGAGTCCTTCCTTCCTTTTTTAGACCAGAAAAGCGCAGAAGAAAAATGGGAAGTTGACACCCGGAGAGGCGTAGGATCTGCAGGGAAAACACCCGTAGCTGTTGCTATTATTCGTCCGAAGTTTAATGAATGGGCATTTAAGGTAACAGTGAAAATTAATGATACATCAAAAATTGATAATAAATTATTGATGGAGTTATTTACCTGTTCCGGATCAAAAGTTGGAGTAGGAGATTTCAGACCCTGGAAAAAAGGTCGCTTCGGTCGTTTTGAAGTGGTAAACATTACAGATGCACCAGAAAGTGCAAAGTAATCAAAGTTCTTTTAATTGATGTTTTAAGTTGCTCACCTGTTTGTACGGGTGAGCATTCTTATCAGCCTCTCAAGTTTTTATTTGAGGTGCTGTAGGAATCCTCTAGGGCGTTCTTGCGCAGGGTGCCCCATTGTGAAGTAAGCTAGAGATAAGTAGTGTTCTCTTTGGGTCAGGCTCGTATACGAGCCTGACAAATTAAAATTCGTTCTTTGTGGTTTATAATAATTAAAAAATATTAGTGTTTGGTAGCGTTATATTCAGTATCGTCATCTTTTGTTATCTCCTCTAATCTGGTGTCCGGAGTTGCCGACCTATTTAACGGGTCGGCACTTTTATCCAAATCATAAATTCGTTTGTGGTTTGGTAGAAGTGATTACGTTTACTTGTGGCGATCTCGGCCAGGGTTGTGCACGCTCAACTAAAGTGATCTTGGGTGATCTTTGGATTCAGCTCATCTAACTGATGAGCTGAATAAACTA
This sequence comes from Minisyncoccota bacterium, assembly GCA_017992215.1. Classification (GTDB taxonomy): domain Bacteria; phylum Patescibacteriota; class Minisyncoccia; order Phycocordibacterales; family UBA9973; genus UBA8515. The sequence continues at coordinate 7,518 of JAGOOZ010000001.1, read as the reverse complement.
AAATTCGTTCTTTTTAAAGTATAAAATATTAATTGTTGCGCTGTGTGGTGTCGTATTCTCCACTACGGTCCTCTCTTGAGCGGTAAGGAGCTGGGGATTGAGATATATCCCTGCTTTTATCCAGATCATAAACTCGTTTGTGATCTGGTAGAAGTTAAGGTGTTGTGAGGTGCTGTGTGCTTGCGTAATCTTCACTTTTCTAGTCCCTTCTTCGGGTCCTCCGGTTTCGGCTGGAGGACGAACTAAAATTCGTTCTTTTTAAAATATAAATCTTACTTATTTCTGTACGCTATCCTCTTGCTGGGTAACGCTTGCTTCCCTAGAGTAGTCTCCGGAGCTGGGGATCTGTAATAGATCCCTGCTTTTATCAGGATTTTAATTTTTAATTGAAGTTCTGTAGAAGTAAATTTTTAGTTCTTTCACAAATTTTAATAACGAAAAAATGATGAAACATCATGAACATCAGACAGATGTGATTCCTCGCATGGAATTCCTGTCGCACTTTCCGTATGGTATTCATTCGGAGATTAGAGATGGTCAGCATGCAATGCTAACTATGCTTGACAACATTCAATCTGGCGCTATTTTAGGCGCTCCGACTGGCACTGGTAAAACAGCGGCTGAGTACACAATGCTTCTTGCCGCACGTGACGCACACAAAGGTAAGGGTGATTATTTTCTCTTGGTTCCGAATAAGGCTCAAGTAGATCAAGTTAAAAAGATGTATCCACAATTCCATGCTGTTTACGGCAGGAATGAGTACGATTGTCTTTATTATACTGAAAAGTATAAAGCTGATCAGGTGCCATGTTCTCTTCTTAAAGATTGTGCTCATCGTGTAGATCAAACTACTGGTGATACAAACGAGAAAGATGTAAAACGTTGTCCGTATCTAGATGTCAAGTATCAAGCCAAACAAGGTAACTTAATTGTTTGTACTATATCATTCTATTTATTTACGAAATTATTTGCTCGTGAATGGGATGATGTAAAAGCAGTTGTTATCGATGAAGCTCACGAGATGCCAGACATTATACGCAGATCACTTTCTTATGAAGTGACAGATTGGCATTTGTTGCAAATTGAAGCATTTTTAAAGGAACATGGCATAAAAGAATCTTATATTTTTCGCGATTTTTTAAATACAATGATAAAGATTGTAAAAAGTCGCAAGAATAAAACGAATCTTCTTGAAGACAAAGAACTTGCAGAGTTGGTGAAAATTCTTTCAACAATTAAACCAAGTTCCATTGAAAAACAAGTTGCCGCAGTTTTGAAAAAGAAACATCCAACCGATGCTGACAGTATTGAAGTGATAAAGAAACTTGAAATGATTACTCGCGATTTATATCGATATATTAAATCATTTGAATTTTCACTCGAGACTGAGCAAAGGAGGCCTTTGAATTATGTGTACTCACACATAGACAATGTTAGTGGTAATGCAAATTATTCATTAAACATTTGTTGTTATTATGTGGTGCCAATTGTTCAGAAAATTTTCCCAAAACTTGTTTGGCCTGTGTCAGCAATGTTTGAAGAAAATGCAAATGTTTTTCGTATCGAGACAGGATGGAGAGAGAAAGGTTCTTTACCTTTTTATTCATTCAAATCTGGTTTCTCTGCTGAAAAACGGAGAATCTACAGACCAATTGATATGCCAAACCTTTCTATGAATTATCTGAACAAGGGAACGAAGGGAAAAGTTCTGAAGAGAATTGCTGAGACTTGTAAACTATTCGCTAAAAAGGGTATTCGTAGCTTGGTGCTTGTTGTATCTGAAAGTGAAAGAGAGAAGTTTAAAGCAATTGCGGCATCTCTTGATTTACCAATAACTACATATTGTGACGGTATTTTGCCAAAGCAAGCTGTAGCCCTTTTTAAAAAAGGACAAGGTGATGCATTGCTTGGTACCATGGCTCAATATGGAGCAGGAATTGATTTGCCGAATGGAATTGCACCTGTTATCTTTATGCTTCGCCCATCATACTCTCCACCTAATGACCCAAAAGCTCTTTTTGAAGAAAGGCGCTTCGGTATTGGGGGGAAATGGGGTATCTGGGATGGAAGAGAGATGGTAAAGATATTGAATGGTTCTGGTCGCAATGTACGAAGTGTTGATGATTATGGTGTGACATTTTTGATTTCACAGCAATATCAAAGGATTGCACTTCGTGCATTACCTGCGTGGTTGCAACCAGCATATCAATCTTCAAAGAAATTTGATGAGTGTGTGAGTGATGCGTTAAGGTTATTAAAATAAAAAATAATGCTGTGTTTGCTTCGGTGAATCATTCTCCGTTGCTGTAATGTGCGGAGTTGCCGACCCGTTTTATTGGGTCGGCACTTTTATCCAAATCATAAATTCGTTTGTGTTTTGGTAGAAGTTATCGTCAGGTTGGTTTTAGTATGGTGTCCCACCGCAGTCTGAACTACTGTTTTCTAGTGTAAGGGTCCGGCTCATATAATGAGCCGGACAAATTAAAATTCGTTCTTTTTAAAAATATAAAATATTATCGTACAGTACCGAGTGGTTAGCCTAGGTCAAGTACGCGTATGTTACGCTAATGATAAGGTCATTTGAGAAAATGGCCTTATTTTTTTATTTGACATCTTTTTAATTTTTTGTTATTTTGAATGGCAATTGGTCCTCTTAATGTAGTGTATTGTGCACCAATGCCAAGTAAACAATTCCAACGTGAGGCGCGGAAAATCCTGCTTAAAAATTTAAGCAGGATTTTATTATTGCAATCTTCCTAAATAATACCTGAGCGTATAAATCCAATCTTCTTCGTTGTCGGGGTTTTGCTCTTTTTGAGTGAGCATCCAGTCGAGATATCCTGGGTCGATATTTTTCACCTCAGCCACAGTTTTGCCATTGTGTTTTCCAAACGAAAAGAGATTCATAAGTGATGGCTTTGAAGATATTTCTATCATTTTTTCTATCGCACCATCTTCATCAAGACTGTATTCCTTCATTGTCTTTGCAAGGAGTCGCTCAAATAGTTTCTCAAGCACGAGTACATCACCGAGTGCGTCATGTGCGTCGGCTTCGATATCAATATCGAGGTAATAACGAAGGTATTGGAGTTTGTATTGTGGAATTACATTATCTTTATCGAGTGCGCGAGCAACACGAAGAGTACAGATAAAATTTGTCGGAACAATTCCTTCTTTGGAAATTATCGCCAAGTCAAACTTTGCATTATGGGCGACCATGACTGCATTAGAGGCTTCGAGCATGAGCTTGATAGTACCGTAGTTATCGCTCTCACTGAATGCCTTTTTGTCCGCGACCATTTTGTTGGTGATATGTGTCACAGCACTTGCTTCAGGTGGGATAGGAATTGGTGGTTTGAAGAGTTCACAGAACGTTTCGTCAGAGGTTTTAAATGCAAGCTGACACACAAAATCTTTTACTGGCTCATTGCCTGTTGTTTCGGTATCGAGGAAAATAATATTATTTGACATGGTGATATTTTAATATATTTAGTATAATAAAGCCATAAAATCATGAATAAAATCATATTAAATAATGAATTATATCAAGTAAAAGAAAAAGATTTGCCGTTTTTGATTATCTACGGAGAAAAATCCGGCGGCTCTCATTTTACTATTACACTCGTTGTCGATCTTTTTTTGTCTGGTTCTAAAATATTATTTTTTACTGCTTTTCCAATGGCGAAAGATAATTTTTTAGAACAAATTGGATCAGACCACTCCAAAGTTGTGTTCATTAATTCAGTCGAAGATATAAAGAATTATAAAGATAATCAGGTACTTATTCTTGAAAGTGGAAATGAAAATTTATTTATTGAAGCAATTAGTATTTTGCAAGATTTAAATGAGAGAGTAGTCCTTGTAAAAAATATAGAAGCATTCAGCCAGGATATTTTTAATAATTGTCTTGATTTAAAGAACGTTGTCTTGTCTGGTAATATTGATATTTGTATTGCAAAAGAGCAAATACTCAAGAAATCATTTAAAAGCATCGTTGTTTTTACAAAACCAGAAATATCGTTACCCATAGAAGTGCCGATTCTCGAAAAATGGACTGGATATCTATCAGGTCAAGATAATATGGGAGTAATTAAAGTTCACATGGTATAATAGACCCATGTCATTACACGAAGAAATAAAAGGAGAAATAAAGAAGGCTATGATGGCGAAAGATTCCGTTCGACTTGAAGTTATGCGTGGGCTTGTTACTGCATTTACAAATGAATTAGTTGCCTCAGGTAAAACACCTCAAGATATGCTTTCCGATGAGCAAGCACTCGCGGTTATTACTCGAAGCGCAAAACAGCGCAAAGATTCTATCGAACAGTTTACCAAAGGTGGACGCATGGATCTCGTCGAAGAAGAGAAGCCTCAACTCGCCATTCTTGAAGCATATCTTCCAACACTGATGGAAAAAAGCGAAGTCGAAACAATCGCTCGTGCAAAACAAACTGAACTCGGTATTACTGATGCAACAAAAAAGGGAATGCTCATGTCCGCGCTTATGAAAGATTTGAAGGGTAAAGCAGATGGGACTGTAGTCAAAGAAGTCGTTGATAGTTTGTTTTAATCCCCGCTCAAAGCCGCGGTCACGGTTTCAAAGAAACGGGAATTTTATAATAAAATTTATTTTTAATTATGCAGAAAGCGCTTCGTTTATAACGACCGCGACCTGCTTCTAACGGGATGAGAATACTTTTACATTGGCTTGCATTATCTATTGCAATTTGGGCGACAACATTTGTTATTAAAGATGGTATTCGTATTGACCCTGTGTGGATGGTGCTTATTGTTGGTGCATGTCTTACGCTTATCAATATGTTCCTCCGACCAATCATCAATCTCCTCACGCTTCCACTCAATGTGCTCACACTCGGATTCTTCTCTCTCTTTATCAATGGTGCAATCTTTTGGTATCTCGGTTCTGGGGTTATCAATGGATTCTCAGTGACAACATTTACTGCGGCATTTATTGGTGCACTTGTTGTCTCTGTGCTTAACTGGCTTATCACAAAATTGTTGCGTATTTAATTCTATGGAGGCAAAAAAGATACTCGTCACTCACAATAGTACATTTCATGCTGATGATGTATTTGCAACAGCAATATTAAAACTTCGTTTTGGTAATAACGTGACTATTATTCGTAGTCGTGATGCGAGTACTATTGAGAAAGCAGATGTTGTCTATGACGTTGGAGGAATCTACGACCCCGAGAAAGACCGTTTTGATCATCATCAACCAGAACGTGCCGGCAATCGTCCCAATAGCATACCGTATGCCTCTTTTGGTCTTGTGTGGAAAAAGTACGGACCTGATATTTGTGGCTCACTTGAAGTAGCCGACGCTCTCGATGCGTATCTCGTACAAGCAATCGATGCACCAGATAACGGTGTTGATTTGTTTACTCTTACACGTGATATTGTTCCGTATTTATTTTCAGCTGGATTGTATACATTTCGACCAACATGGAAAGAAGATTCAAACTATGTTGATGAAGGATTTTTTGAAGCAGTTGCTATTGCTGAGAAAATACTTGCTCGTGCGATTATTCAAGCACGTGACAGGGTAGAAGGTGAACGTGCTGTTATTGATGCATACAATAAAGCAGAGGATAAACGTGTACTTATTCTTGATGATCGATATCCGTGGGAAGAAGTCGCGCTCACATTTCCTGAGGCGTTATTCGTAATTGCCCCTCGGATGAATGATGGTCAATGGAAGGCAGAAGGTGTGCGTGTTAAAAAGGGATCAATGGAGTGTAAGATATATTTTCCTGAAACATGGGCGGGGAAATACCACCAAGAATTAGCGGACGTAACAGGCATCCAGGGTTCTGTATTTTGTCATCTAGGGCGTTTTATGGTTACTGCTAAAACAAAAGAAGATGTTTTAGCGTTAGTCAAAATGACACTTGGTGATTAGGTTATATTGACAAAATAGGGTATAAAGGTTCTATCTCTAACGTCTTTTTATAAAAACGTTACTGTAATACTATGTTTATCGACGAAATACAATTTTTTGCGCAGGCAGGCCGTGGTGGAGACGGTGTTGTTCGTTGGCGTCGAGAAAAATTCATCGACAAGGGTGGTCCAAATGGTGGTGATGGCGGACGAGGTGGAAGTGTATTTGCTATTGCTGTCCAAGATATTCATCTTCTCTCAAAATACAAACACAAGAAGTCATTTAAGGCAGATCGTGGAGATGATGGTGCTGGTGGTAGTCGTCACGGCAAAGATGGTAAGGATTTGATTATCGAATTGCCAGTTGGTTCTGTGATTACGAATGCTGAAAGTGGTGCATCAGTATCGCTCGATACTGTAGGACAAAAAGAACTCCTCTTGAAGGGTGGTTTTGGTGGTTTCGGTAATGAGCAATTTAAAACATCTATCAATACAACTCCGACAAAAGCAACAAAGGGTAAACTTGGTGAAGATGGTCATTTTAAAATCGAATTACAACTTTTTGCGGAAATTGGATTGATTGGATTACCAAATGCAGGGAAGTCATCACTTTTGAATGCTGTCACAAATGCACAGGCAAAAATCGGAAGTTATCAGTTCACGACACTTGACCCAAACCTCGGTGATTTCTATGGGCACATCATTGCGGATATCCCGGGACTTATTGAAGGTGCATCAGAAGGCAAGGGTCTTGGTATCAAATTCCTTCGTCATATTAAACGTACCAAAACACTCATGCACTTAGTATCTCTCGAGAACGAAAAACCTCTCGATGTGTACAAGAAAATTCGCAAAGAACTCGGCGCATACGATAAATCACTTCTTGAAAAAGAGGAGATTATTGTGCTGACAAAAACTGATGTAGTTGAGGACCCAAAAATAATTGAGAAACGAAAGAAAGAATTTGAAAAACTGGGTAATCCCATTCTCACACTTTCGCTCTATGACGATGCGTCTGTGAAAGCGTTCATGAAAGAATTGGCGAAGTTGTTGAAATAGAAAAGATTGTTAAATTTGACATTAAGCATTTTAAATGTTATTTATTAAAATAAATCATAAATAGTTATGGAAATATTATTTTTATGGGAATTGCATGAAGTTACTTCAGAATCAATAAACTTAATTGGAGTAAAATTCAGAGGAACTCTTAGGAAATTTGCTATCGAACAAAACATAAATCTTTTAGTTGAAAATGCTTCAGATAAAAAGAACTGTGTTAGGTTTGCTATCATTTCAAATGATAATGAATCAATGATTCGTTATAAAAAAATATCATCTTTTCTTGATGAAAAATTTGGTAATAATATCACTAGAAAACCAGTAGAAGGTTTGGGATATTTAGAAAATCCAGTTTTGTCAAAAATTGATGTAAATAATACAGATCGTTATTAAAAAACCTGTGCAAGAAATTCTTGCACAGGTTTTTTTTTGTGCGTTTATATTACCACACTCGAACATTTTTCCGAAAGAAATGAATACGAGCGTTCCCCGCGCGCTGAAGCGCCTCTGTTTGAAGCACAGAGCTTCTGCTGAAGCAGAAGTGCGGAGAAACGCTCT
>JAGOOZ010000042.1 GCA_017992215.1 Minisyncoccota bacterium | reverse complement strand
AATTCATTTTGAAGATGTCTCGTCACGAGCTCGATTTGTAACTGAAACAAGTCAGTACGCTAGTCGATATCACCCTGTCGCATATCTTCATACACTTGCAACACGAAAAGCAGTAGGTGCTTCATCGCTTGTTATTTCACGTGCAGGGTCAGCGTTATTTGAAATTGCATCATGGGGGTTACCTTCGATTATTATTCCGATTGAGCATTCACATGGAAACCACCAACACAAAAACGCTTTTACGTATGCACGCTCGGGGGCATGTGAAGTTATCGAAGAACCCAACCTTACATCAAGCTTGCTTATCTCATTGATTGACCGTATTATGTCATCTCAATCAAAACGTGACAGCATGCACGAAAAAGCACGTGCATTTGCGACACCGCAGGCATCAGAAGCAATCGCACGTGTTGCACTCGAAATAGCACTCTCACACGAAAAATAACATGACAACACCACACAGAAATATTGTTACTCGTTTTGCACCATCACCAACAGGCTTTATGCACGTTGGTAATGTGCGTACGGCACTTTATTCATACCTTATGGCGCGTAAACACGGTGGTACGTTTATTCTTCGTATTGAAGATACAGACAAAGAACGTGAAGTAGATGGAGCAATTGCACACATCATCGAATCACTTCGTTGGCTTGGTATTACCTGGGATGAAGGTCCTGAAATTGGTGGTACCCATGCACCATACATACAATCAGAGCGTTTAGATATATACCTCAAGTATGCACAAAAACTAATAGACAGTGGATATGCATACCAAGACCCCTACACAGCCGAAGAAGTCGAGGTATTACGACAAAAAAGCGAGGCAGAGAAAAAGCCATTTCTTTTTCGTGAGCATAGACCAGAAGCAACAGAACAGTGGGACAAAACAAAACCACTTCGTTTTAAAGTAAAAACTCTCAAACGATATGAATGGGAAGACATGGTATATGGCACACTTTCAGCAGGAGAAGAAGCACTCGATGATTTCGTGCTTATTAAAAGTGATGGATATCCGACATATAATTTTGCACACATTGTCGATGATATAGAAATGGGTGTCACACATGTCATGCGTGGACAAGAATTCATCGCATCAACCCCTAAATTCCTCTCTGTATATGAAGCACTCGGAGCGGAAGCGCCACTATTTGCAACACTTCCACACGTTATGGCATCTGATGGTAAAAAGAAACTTGGAAAACGTGATGGTGCAAAAGATATTTTACAATACAGAACAGAAGGATATCTTCCTGAAACAATGATCAATTTCTTGGCTTTTCTTGGATGGAACCCTGGAGATGACAGAGATATGCTCACAAAAGAAGAACTTATTCGTGATTTTGATATTACACGAGTAGGGAAGTCAGGTGCACAATTTAACGATGAAAAATTGAACTGGCTCAACAGAGAATATCTCAAGAAATACTCTCGTGATGAACAAACAAAATACATTACATCATTTATCCCAAATGGTTTTTTGCCAGAAACAAAAGAGGGTACTGAGATGATCAAAGCAATTACACCGCTTATTATGGAACGAATCTCAAACGGTACTGATATTGCAAAGATGGTAGAAGAAGGTGAATTAACCTATTTCTTTATCAATCCTTCTTATGAAAAAGACTCACTCTTTTTTGCCTCGTCAAAAATACCAACAGAAAATAAATATGAAATCCTCAAAGGGTATCTCATGCAGGTACATGAATACATTTCAACTATTCCACAATCAGAATTTACCAAAGAGAAAATAAAAGAAACACTTTGGCCATATGCCGAAGAGAAAGGACGAGGGGATATTTTATGGACACTCCGATATCTTCTTTCTGGTCGCAATAAGTCACCAGACCCATTTGTATTAGCTGAAACCCTTGGAAAAGAAGAAACACTTGCTCGTATCACGTCTGCAGTTCAAATTCTCTCAAAATAAGAGTATACTAAGAAGGTAATGTATTATCGATATTTTATAGGTACTCTTTTTCTATGTTTCTGTATCGTTTTTCCAAGTACTATTCATGCTGAAACAGAAGAAAGTATTCGAAACCAAATACAAGCAACAAATAATCAAATCCAAGCGCTTGATCGTGAAATTAAAAAATACCAAGATCAAATTTCTCAAACAAGTACAGAGAAAACTTCACTTGCAAAAATCATAAAAGAACTGACGCTTACTCGTACAAAGCTAGTGAAGGAAAAAGAGCAAACGGAAAAAAAGATTAAAGCAACCGGTCTTGTGATTGGGGCTCTTTCGACAAATATCACAAAACAGGAAAAGGTTATTGAAACATCAGAAGAAACCCTTGCTCGTATGCTCAACGAACTCTACCGTCGGGATGCAACCACTATTGTCGAGCGAGTCTTATCAGAAGATAGCCTCTATGATGCAAGTCGTGAATACAACGACATTGTTGCAATGAATGAAGATGTTCATAATCATATTAAAAAGGTAGAAGTAGAAAAAAATGCTCTTGTTGTTACAAAAACAATAAAAGAAGGTGAACAGAAAAATCTCAATGAACTCAAGAAGACACTCACACAGAAACAACAAGTCGTAGAAGTTACCACAAAAGAAAAAGATACCCTCCTCAAAGAAACACAAAACAAAGAATCTGCGTATAAGAAACTTTTGGCTGATACACAAAAACGAAAAGAAGCCTTCGAAAAAGAAATCGATGACTATGAAGCAAAACTCGTTTTTATATTGAACAAAAAGACAATTCCAAAAGAAGGTTCATCTCCACTTACGTGGCCAGTGAGTTCCGTACTCGTCACATCACGATATGGCCCACGATGGGGAAGATTTCACTATGGGATAGATTTTCGTGCGGCTGTTGGTACCAAGATTATGGCAATGGGTACAGGCACAGTGCTCGGTACTGGTGATACTGATATTGCGTGTAAGGGTGCTTCATTCGGGAAGTGGGTGTTTATCAAATACGACAACGGTCTTTCGAGTACCTATGGACACCTCTCTGTGATATCTGCCAAAAATGGCGACAAGGTAGAGGCTGGTGATGTTGTCGGTCTTTCAGGGAATACTGGTTCATCGACGGGTCCTCATCTTCACGTCGCAGTGTATGCGTCAGAAGGTGTCAACGTCGCAACTGTTCCAAGTAAAAGCTGTGGTGGTAAGGTATTCACACAACCGATTGCTGCCCTAAGTGCGTATCTTGACCCAGCACTCTACCTGCCACCAATTACAAAGAATATGGTTAAAAATTAAATACCTATTGACAGATTATGAGAGAAGAGTACCATTTAAGGTAGGTTAGGTTTTAGTTTGATTGTAATGGGCTCTCTCCTGATTCACCTACTTTCGAGAGAGGACTCTGGGGAGACGCCCATTTACATTTTGTTCATTTTTAGATTGAATTTTCATGTTTTCATATTTTTAAGTTGATTAGTTAAAGTCCGTTGGGTTGTATAACCCGATGGACTTTTTCTTTTGTTGATGACTCTCACACACAATAAAAATACACACGTTATGTGTGTATTTTTATTGTGTGTGTCTCTATTGTACCAAGTTAGAACCTATTTTCAAAGCCGAATCTAATCGCACATCCGTGCGCTGAAGCGCCTCTGTGCGAAGCACAGAGCTTTCCCAAAGGGAAAGGACGGATATGCGAAATGC
>JAGOOZ010000041.1 GCA_017992215.1 Minisyncoccota bacterium | reverse complement strand
GTTTTGCTTCCTATCTTGATCTAGTAACCATCGAAATACTGCGACCACTCTATCACTTTCTTCTTTAGTCCAATTTTTAGGATTTCTTTTATCTTCTTGGTTCATAAAAAGTGACAAAAGTGACACAGGTTCGACTATAAAAGTTACAGATTACTGTAACTTTTATAGTCTACAAACCCCAAGAATCATGAGCTTCTTTTGTGTAATGATTTAAAGTTGTTTTTGGGTGATTATTCATATCAAATTGAGAGATTGCATCTGCTATCGGTTCCTTTTTAAAAGGGATATGAATAATTCCAACCTGCCTGTTGCTTATTGCTTTAGATAATTCAGCAGGCCATAGATGCGAAAGAGCTGATGGATCCATAATTCTGTTGTATCCAGTGTAAGTAACTATAATTGGGATTTTGCAAGTTTCGACAGCGTACTTAATTTCAAAAGGAACCCAGTCAGTATCCAGTTTTGTAGTTTGACCAATAATCAAAAGTAAATGTTTTGAATTATTCATTCTTGCTATCAATGCTCGACGTAGAGTTTCCTTTCTACTTGAATCTCTAACAGCTCCTGTCTTTTCATGACTATTAGCAAAGCTAAAGTCATCATCTCTTACTCTCCAACCTTTCAGTAAACTGTAGTACTTCATATCTGAAGCGGTTGGGTTTGTTTCTCCGTCTGCATGAAAAGCTATGTATGTTCCACTTCTGTATGCCATAAATTAATTATGTAAAGACTTTAAAAAATCTTGAATTTCTAATAAATTAACCTTTTCTTTATCTTCTTCTCGTATTATCAAAACCAGTTCCTTTGAAATTGTCTCAACTCTTGAGTTAATGATAAATGACAAAAGAATTAGATTGATTGGTAGCTTAAATGAAATACCAGGAACTCTTGCTAGGTTTGTACCCATAACAGGCATAACGATAGTTTTTTGCTCTCCTTCAATTCTGATCTTAGTCCAAAGGTTTTGAAGCGATACCCATAGGCTATTTATATCCGAGGTGGCTTTTAGATCAGATCCCATTCGGCTATAAGCACAGCAAAAAAACTTCCTATTCGGTGTTGAGAGTGCTACTACTGTGCCAATTTTATATCTCTTATTTTTACCTCGAGTTTTCTCTGTGTCTTCTTCTGATTCTTCATTTTGTAATAATGTATCAAGATCAGTATCAAGTTTGTTTTGATTATTTTCATACATTGAAACTAAAAACTGACCTTGCATACTATCCTTACTTACAACATCACCTATCTCTGTATCAAAAGTATCACTGAACCCAATCACAAGATGTCCAGATTGGTCGAATATATTACCAACCTTTATACCGATTTTTACATCAGGATTTGAAAATGATTCAGAAAAACTAGTTTGTGGCCATGCTCTAAAGAGAGCAATAATCGCAGATATAATGATCACTGAAACCCACCCTTTCCATCCATAACTAGGAAGATTTGTATAACTAAAAGTAACTACCTGAATGATCCCACTAATCACACCAACTGACACAAGAAAGTTCGTACCAAATTTACGAAACATTCTTCTTGAAAGAATAGAATTTATCATAAGCCGAGTTGTTGATACACAGAATCAGTATATGTATATCGATGATCTTGATAATCTATATGATTCTTCCATTTATGATAATTATCTGGAAAATGATCTAAGGCATACTGAATCGCCTTTAATTTAAAAGGTACTGAAATAGTATATTTCCAGTCTTTAATGGCAGAAGGACAAAGGCTATCATCGTAACCTTTTTTATTATTTAAATTAACAATTACTATCGGTATGTCTTTTTTTCTTGCCAACTCAATTTCCCATGGTAAAAATTTTCTCAGATACTTAGTATTATCTCCGACCAATAAAAGCATTTGTTTAGAGTTTGCCATTCGTACTCTAAGTTGAGCTTTTATTGATTCTTCGGTGCTTGTATCCCTCGCACTATTTAGGTCATGAGCATTTAAAAAATCAAATTCAATATGATCATGTTCTTTCCATGCAGTCATTAAGCGATAATATTTCATATCGTTATCTCCATCGAAAGCAACATAAGTTTTATTCTTGTAGGACATATTGTTTATCCACGAGGTGGAAATGGGTCATTTCCATAGCTGTTACGCTCTTGGATCTTTCCGTCTTTACCATGAATAAAATGTTCAACCTTTGATTTTTCGGCAACTTTTTCAGCTCTATCAAGAGCATTATTTTTTGTATGATGTGAAGAGACAGGAGTTGATGATCCCTCTTTTTTATTTTCCCACATACTACGATCCGAATTGTATACCGTGTGTATATTTTTGTTAGCCATATATTTATAAATTAACTTTTAATAATTCCGACAACCTTTCCACTTAACTGGAAATCATCACCCTCATGAATAAATATCGGGAGATATTTATCAGTTGAATCCGCTTCAAGAACGATACGATTGTTTGCTTTGTCATTTTTGTATCTCTTGATAGTTGCCATTCCGTCTATAACAGCGACAACGATATCTCCGTTCTTGTAGTTTTTATACCCACTATCTACCAAAACGAAATCTCCACTTTCAATAGTATTCTTGTCGTCTACTTTTGCGAGGTTCATACTATTACCGTCTGCGATAACAGAGTAGAGATCTTTCTTGTTGTATGGCAACATAGAAGATGAAACCTTGAGATACTGCTGAATATTTTGTTCGGCAAATATAGTTGCAGGACCACAGTTTGCAGATCCAACAACAGGGAGTGAGAACACTGTATTAACGGTTGATTTCACAAGGCCTCGTTTTACAGGCTTTATAACCCCTTGTTCAAGATTCATCTGAATCATTCCAGCCTTTTCAAGCTGTAATAAGTGATATTTCACTATCTGCGGTTTGTCAGGCACGCCAATTTTATCGGCTATTGTTCTAAGGCTGTATGATCCGACGTTCGGATCAGCGTCTATGAGAGCTAAAAGCTGTTTCTGTTTGTTGTGCATACACCCATTATAGCATACTTTCAAACATGCAACAATATCCATTTGACACTTTTTACACTATTTTGGTATACTTTCCCTATGGAGCAAAGTTTGCAATTAAATCGGGTAACACAGCTTCCAAAGAAAGGTGAAAAAGTCATCGTTCTTGAGCTTACCGATATTCAATTGCACTCTAATGCAAGACCTACCCAATCGGTTGGTGGTGCAATACGACGCTCCATAGAAAATAATAAGCCTGGTCGTATCTTTTCTTCTCTTGAGAAGAAACAAGAATCAAGTGCTGATCAAAATTCAATAGAGTTCACCATGCCGTTTGCAATGAACGATCCTGTCCTAAAGCAAACAATCCACGATTACCAACAACAAGGTTACCGTGTATTGATTCAAATGCCGAAGTCTGGATTACCGATTCATCTCGGCAAGGATGCTGTTGAGTTTATGAACAGTACTCGAGGAAAGCGAATCTTGAGGAAGATAAAGAAAGACAAAGGAAATTAAATAAATACGCGTCGTAAAAGCGAATAGTGCAACGCCACAAGCCATGCCTATTCCGCGCAAGAAGTAGTTTGAGGTTTTTCGGACCTCTACTTATTTCGTGTGTGGAATAGGCTTTTTCTATATCCATACATTTTATTAAAGATTAATTAATAAAATGCTATGAAAAAACTTTCATGGACTACAGGAGTTCGAGAGGTCAAAGACCTACTCCCTTGGCAAGAAAACCCAAGAAAAATCTCAAAG
>JAGOOZ010000040.1 GCA_017992215.1 Minisyncoccota bacterium | reverse complement strand
GGATGTCTGTTGAGATTTTCCAGAGAATAATACCAGCCGAGAGGGTAATTAAGATTGCTTCAAGGGATTCATTTTCACTAAAGAATAATCCAAAGAAAATACTGAGTGACACAAGAAGTGAAATCAAGATTGCTTTTTTGCTTTGCACGCCACTCTCAACGAGAAGTACTTGTTGTCCTGCTTGCTGGATTGTCTGATGTCCGAGTACGCCAATAAATGAAGTAAATCCAATTACTGGGTTTAGTGCAAATCCTGAAATAACAGCAATACCATCTACGATGTTGTGAAAGAAATCAGATACAAGTATACGCCACATACTCGCACGAGTATGGTGTTTGTGTTCTTCTTCATTGTTGTGGTGATGGTGAAATTCTTTAAAGACAAGTCCGATACATACGCTGACACCGAGTCCGACAGCACCCCAGATGAGTGTTGTCCCTACTCCGCCACGTTCAAGGCCTTCGCGGAGAAGCATAAGAACAAGTGATGCATACACCCCCAATCCAAAGCCTTTTACAAGGGGGTTATGGAAAAACTGTTCGCGTTTTGGTAATCCCGCAACAATAGCGAGAGGAACAACTGAAATAGCAATAAGCGCTAAAAAGGTATAAGTATTCATCCCGAATGAAATATAATAAATAATTAAAAATAAATTGATTGTCTTATTGTACCGTTTAAATATATCGTTACTGTGATGTATGCTTTATATTTCAAACGGGACAAGTACCTTATTATAATACCATAGTCGTCAAGGGCATACGTAATGATTAAATATGCCAGATAATAATACTTGACAAAATAGGCTTCTATGTGATATAATGTCTACCAAGAACGCTATTGTTCCCAACAACTAAAAAACAAAAAAATGAGTAAAGCACTCGACGAGATTACCGGCCACAAAGTGGCTGGACTCACTATGGATTTGATGAGTAAATTGCGCGACGGAGTTATTCCCGTTGCCCATTTGGAATCATTCCTTACAATGCCGGTACAAGAACGTCAAAAAATGTTCGGTACTACTTCTTCTGAAGTTTTCTTAAAAATTATTTCAGGTGGAGAAACGGTAAAACTTGACTCTGTAAAAGGCAACGTAACCATTGCCGATTCCAAAAATGTTTTTACGTACATTGATGGTGATTTTAAAAACTGGAAAGTAAATACTTCCAGTGATGCAACACCCGAAACACGGGTTGATGTGTATGAAATGACCAAAGATGCCACATTTACACAAATGTTTGGTAGTTTATGCTCTGATTTGGATACGTTGTGTTTTACACAGCACCAAATTGTAAACTTTGTTACCAAACACCGTAACTGGCTTCGTACAGAGGGCTATGGAACATTTTTTCTGTTCAAATCAGGTGAACAATTCTTTGTTGCTCGCGTGCACTTCAATGACGGTGGTTCGCTCCGGGTGTTTGTCAGCAGGTTCGAGGATCCGTATGTGTGGGGTGCCTCGCATCGCCACCGTTTGGTGGCTCCGCAACTAAGCACTTTGTAATTTTGTTTTTGAACCTTTGTATCTTAATCCCCTTGGCTCTTTGTCAGGGGGATTTTTGTGTATAATAAAAAAATAATCCAGATTGTGTTTTGGCTACGGCTTTTACACCGAGATTATCAGAATTGAAAATTAAAAATCGAACAGGTCTGCTTGTTCGACAGTAATTTTCTATTTTGAAAATAAAAAATAATTAGTTGGTGCACTATCTCTTGTGGACTTATGATGTCCCAGATTATATACAGCATATTTTTTTCTAAATAAAATAGCAGTGACACAGATGGAATAGTGCACGATTCTTTGTTGCTAACGTGAACTTCAATGACGATGGTTCGCTCAAGGTGAATGTCAACAGGTTCGAGAATCCGAATGTGTGGAATGCCTCGAATCGCCACCGTTTGGTGGCTCACGAAACTTATTATTTCTCTCCCGATTACAACATCGGGGGAGTTTTTGTTTGTGTCATTTTATCATCAATGCCTTTCTTCCAGCCACCGAGCATCTTGCCTATCTCAATAAGCGGAGTTGAGAGTTCTATGTATTTCTTTTCAGGGATAAGTTTTGATTCATAGCCGAGCTGAAAGAGAAAACGAAGTGTGTCGAGTATGGTAATGAGTTCTTTCAATCCTGCTGATTTTTCTTTCGTTGGCATATATGACACCGAATATGTCTTTTCAAGGAATGCGAGAAACAGTGTATCTACTCTATTACCATACGTATAGCGTGAAGTGCGGGGAATGTTGGGCAAGTGTCCGACCCATGTCGTGTAAATCAATTTCGCTTTTACGAGCACGACTGGAATTTGCGTCGGGGGGGGGGGTCTGTTTTATAGTATCATTCATAATGTACGATAGTATCACATCTCTCGAAAATCTCTATGCCTCATGGCGAGAGTTTCAAAATGGCAAGCGATATAAAAATGATGTGGCAGTTTTCTCACGGAATCTTGATGTGCATATTTATAATCTACATCAGGAATTGAAGGGGAAATCATACGCGCATTCGGCGTATGAAGCATTCAAGATAAACGATCCCAAGCCCCGCGACATCCACAAGGCACTTGTCCGTGACCGCTTACTCCACCATGCGATATATCGAGTATTGTATCCATTCTTCGATGCCAAGTTTATCTACGATTCATATTCGTGTCGTATGGGAAAGGGAACACACAAAGCAATGGAGCGATTCCGTGTATTCTCGCGTAAGGTATCACGAAACAATACTCGCACCTGTCATATACTTAAATGCGACATTCGGAAATTTTTCGCAAGCATTGACCATGATATTCTCAAACAAATCCTTGCCAAACATGTAAATGACAGGGACACCCTCGCACTTCTTGGAAATATCATTGATAGTTTTAATACAGAGGGGAGAAAAAATATAGGTCTTCCACTTGGTAATCTCACTTCGCAGTTGCTCGTGAATGTGTACATGAATAAATTTGACCAATTCGTAAAGCACACATTGAAAGCAAAATACTATATACGCTACGCTGATGATTTTGTATTTCTTTCTGAAGACAAGATATATCTTGAAACACTCATTTCGATAATTTCAGATTTTCTCGAATCAAGATTAAAACTCGCACTTCATCCCGACAAGGTATATATCAAAACACTTGCCTCAGGAGTTGATTTTCTCGGCTGGGTGCATTTTCCACATCATCGAGTGTTACGGACAGCAACAAAACGAAGAATGATGCGGAATCTTGCGAAGAACGGACACAAAGAGGAAACAGTGCAATCGTATGTAGGAATGCTTGGGCATGGGAATGCCCATAAAATTATAAGAGATATTACAGATGCAACTTATTCAAAATGAATCTCAAAGTTTTTTTCTTTAAGTGTTTGAGCAAGAAGAGGGAATAGAGCGAGGTCTTTGTCGCTTGCGACAAGTGCGACTGCTTCAGTGCGAGCGGCTTCAACCATTTTTATATTTTTAATTGCTTCCATTCCGAGATCAGTCACACCCCATTGTTTATCTCCTGCGAGTAATCCTGCACCACGGAGTTCGAGGTCGAGTTCTGCAAGTTCAAATCCATTTGCTGCTTTTGTGAGTGCTTTAAGCCGTTCTATTGTTTTATCTGTTTTTGCATCAGCAAAGAGATAACAGTATGCTTGATGTTCTGAGCGGATCACACGTCCTCGAAGTTGGTGTAATTGTGCAAGCCCGAAACGTTCCGCTCCTTCGATAATAATAGATGTAGCATTAGGGACATTCACACCGACTTCAATCACTGATGTTGATACGAGGATATCAAGTTCGTGGTCTTTGAATTCTTGCATGAT
>JAGOOZ010000011.1 GCA_017992215.1 Minisyncoccota bacterium | reverse complement strand
TTTGCAACTTCTTCCATAAATTGAAATCCTGCGTACCCTGGAATATGTTTTGGGATACCAATAATCGACGCGTGCATACGATGAGACACAGAGAATGCATCGTTTACATAATATTCACCAAGTCGAGATAGTGCTCGACCAAACGATGGTGAGTTTTCTTTCTCACCTTTCTCGCGACGAATATTTTCAAGAAGTACCACTGTTCCCTTCTTTTGATTCTCGAGTGCAATCTCTGTCTCATTTGAAAAGACTGATGTCTTTAGAAAAGTTACTGGGACAAATTTTTTGAGTTTTTCAGCAATAGGAAGAAGACTTTCTGTGCCATCCTCACCGAGGTGAGCAATCAAAACAACAATCGCTCCTTTCTTTGTAAGATAGGTAATCGTAGGAAGTGCTTTTGTAATACGAAAATCATCACGGATTTTACCGCCCACAATGGGAACATTAAAATCAACCCGAACGACAACACGCTTTCCTGAGAGAGCCGTAATGTCCTTAACTGAACGAAGCATACCTGTGTCGTGTGTCATATATTTATTCTATTGATTGCACTATTGCATTAAATTTTTTAGGAGTAAGACTATCTCGCCCAACAAGCAACCCATCGGCTTCCCCACCCACGAGAAATGCTCGTGCATTTTCTGGGTGTACTGACCCACCATACAAAATAGGAATAGCATGGGCTGTTTTTGCGTCATACATATCAGACAATACTCGTCGGATAAAAATTCGCATTTCAATAAACTCTTCAACGGTCGCCTCTCGCGTAGCACCCTTTCCTATTGCCCATACTGGCTCATAGGCAATTGTGATATTTTTCACACTGGCCTTTGTGATACCCTGCAAACATTCATGAAGTTGGTCTTTGATAAAACCCAAATAAAAACCAGTGTGGTCACGAGATTGTTCTCCGATACACAAAATAGGTGAGAGTTTTGATTTGAGTGCGAGATTCATTTTTTTCTGTACAAGTGTGTTTGTATCACCGAGCATTCGTCGCTCTGAGTGTCCCAAGATAACAATACGAACACCAAGACTACGAATCATCAACGCTGAAACCTCTCCTGTATACGCACCCTCTATTTCATGACACATATTCTGAGCCCCTGGATGTATTTTCTTTGAAGTAACTTTTTTAAGAGACTGAAGAAAAGGAAACGGAGGACAAATAACAATTTCGCTATGTTTTATATTTTTTGAGATAGTATGTACACCCTTAATAATGGATTCTGCTTCCTTGAGAGATGCTGGATTCATTTTCCAGTTTGCAACAATAATCTTCTTTGCCATACCATCAGTATACCACAAAAACCCTTATTCGGCTTCCTTCCAGAGATCAATACCCCATGTACCTGACGGTCCACTTGAAAATTGAGAATCAGCTAATCCTGATTCATACGTAACACTCGAACCACCACCAATAGATATTTTATATCCTGTTACCTCCTTGAGAGACGCTCCACCAGAGAGAGTCACGGTACCATATGGTGCATACACAATAACAGCCCCTGCCCCACCAGAAATCTGCACCGCATTTGTCGAATTACTTGTACTCAAAATCATAATATAACTCCCCGTAATGCCCGAACCAGTAACAAAAGCACCTCCAGTAATAGACACAGTACCATCAGTCACAATCACGCCATCATCGGTTCCATATGCCGAAGAAAGAACGATAGACCCACCACCTGAAAGAGTAATATTACCAGTCACCCACAATGCACCCGTTAGTGTAAGCACCCCTCCACCCTGCACCGTAAGGTTTCCATTAATTTTCTTTGGGCCAAGTGTTGCACCTGATGCACCAACAGAGTAATTACCCTGTATAACACCTCCATATTCTGCATCGCTTTTCCATGTAGCACTTTCTTTATCTGATACAGGAAGTGATTGGTATATTGGATTAGAATTTGATGCTGTACATGATTTATTATTACCAGAACCACTTTGACAATACAACGTGCCAGTGACATCTACATATTCAACGGTAGATGCTTCTGCGTCACCAGATATAGTACCAACGTGCAATTGATTTCGTGATGAACCATAGATACCACCAGACACGCCACCGAGAGATACTCGGAAATAATAATCAAAATCTGAAAATGATGTCGTATTCCATGTTCCCCCAAATTGACCTATCATTCCGATACCATTACTATATCCACCAGACGAGCCTCCTATCGTATAATATTTTGAACTCGAAGTTGATCCATCAACAACAATCCAATATGTTGTATTTGCTGTTAGTGTAGGATGTGTATCAGGCACAACATCAACCCAATCGTATGACGTAGTAACAGAAGAAGCCTCAAGCGTACCGGAAGCAATAACGTTTGTATCTGGTACCCCATTTGCATCCGCTACAATTTTTACGGTCGCAGAAGACACAGAACCTGTTTTTTTAATATACAATGAAATTGTACTAAGAGGACTAAGCGATGTTGAAACACGGAAACTTTGTGCGATATCTTGTATCGTAGTCGAAGTACCAAATGACTGACTCTGTGCTGGAGTGCCAACACCATTTGTCTGATCAGCAAATAAAGGTGGACTATCTGCAGAAACAGCAGAACCAGTAATAACAGCCGATGTATCCCCTGTGATTGGTCCGTGTGCGTAGATGTTTCCATTGACAGTACCTCCACCAGAAAGATCAACTCCACCTTGACCAGCAAGAATACCATAATTAAAAGACACGCCTACTGTTGTTCCAGCACGCAATGAAACTTTGCGCTGTATTCCATCTTTATCACCGAGGGAATCTATTTGTTTTTGGTTTGAACCGAGCGACGAGATTGTTGTTGTGGCATTTACACCACCAAGAGAAAGTGTCTCAGACGAAGATATATTTTTATTATTACGAATACGATACAACACATCCTCAACACCTGACTCAGCAAGAAAATACGCACTTTTTGAAGCGTGGGTCATACCAGCAATACGAGACTCGCGAATCACAGGATTCACAACTCCAATCAATATAGTAATGCTAATACATACAAAAAAGAGAACAGTAATCATCATTGCGGCACCCTTTTGTGTGTTGTATGTATGTTTGTATTTCATAGATTAATAATCGGCTCGAACAATTACCGTTGTATAAAAATTCTCACTTCGAAGTATAGAACCCACCTCGCTTGTAAGCGTCATTTCTATTTTAATTGCACGACCTTCTGGTGTAATAATTTCACGAAACATAAGATCACTCACACTCACCCCTTCTGCTATTAAATTACCTATTAAGGTACTCTCTCGATATAAATTTAAGTGCCCATCTTCAAGGATAAATTTTAGCCCCGACACTACACCGGTAGCACTCTTTGTATTAACACCCAACAGTGTCGTATTTGAAACAGACACATCTACCGCTGTTGCTTGTCTAATCTCACGAGACATCCGCTCCATTGCGGTAAAACCGGATTCGAGTAATACCCGATTTATATGTGTTACAGAAAATGAAGAAAGAATTGTAGTGTATGAATTAATAACGGCAAGAGAAAGCATTGTAAAAATCGCCACATAGACAATGGTTTCAATAAGTGTATTTCCATGTGTTCGTGGTGTATGCATTAGGTAAAAATATCACTGATATAAAATATAATCTCTTTTGTAACAAGACCCTCTGATGAAGGAAATGTCACTCGTACTGTTACTTTTTTTGTACGAGTATCAAGTGTCCCCGTCTCAGCAATATCATCAGAACTATTTCGATAGACATCACTCAAAATAACGACCCGAGTAAAAAGCGAATCAATAGGATTTGAGCTTGTTGTACTAAGTGACCATGTATTTGTCTGTGTATTAAACACAAGAACATATGGAGTATCAACAACAATACTAGAAATAGAAGACCATCCTCCGTCTCGAATTGTTTTTATTGCTTCTGCCCCCTCTTCAGCAAGAAACGACGCCTGAACAGAATGAAGTGCTCGATATGAAAGTGCAACACCTTTTTGAGATGCAGAAATAAGAGCAAATGTTGTTGCTGAAATAATCAGTGAAGCAATAAGTACTTCAACAACAGTAAATCCTCTTTTTCTGTGAATCGTATATTGCATAAATATTACTGTGAACTCACAATTCCTGTTTTTAAAATTGTAATTGTTTTCGTATGAGAACTATTATTGATACGTTCCAATGTAATAGTACCAGATGAATCCGTTTCACC
The DNA here is from genome assembly GCA_017992215.1 of Minisyncoccota bacterium. GTDB lineage: Bacteria > Patescibacteriota > Minisyncoccia > Phycocordibacterales > UBA9973 > UBA8515. The sequence goes on along the minus strand of JAGOOZ010000011.1, from coordinate 10,713 downwards.
AGAGAGACGCTTAAAGACGACCGTTGAACCAGATGAAAGAGAGATTCCACCAACAGGAGGAATACGTACATCGTTCGGAAACACTATTTCTTTATTCTGTGCATTTGGTTCGGTAAATACTGAACCAGGAAAAAGCACAGCCCTACCCGTCTCAAAATACACACCGTATTGCATTCTATTCATCGAAGAGAGTGTCTGCATTCGTGCTTCATGCAAAAGAGAAACAACATCAGCTGTTGTTGCTCGAAGTGCATGATCCCCTCGAAACGAAGAAAGTGTCGGTATAAAAATAACAACAATACTCGCACTTATTGCAATCACGAGAAGCATCTCTAATATGGTAAATCCATGTTTTGTATTTCTTTTCATATATTATGAAATTGTATCCATGACAGAATAAATAGGTGAAATCATCGAAAGTGCAAAGAATCCAACTGCAACACCAACAATAATCATAAGTACAGGCTCGATAATTGTTGCAATATCTTTTGTTTTTGCATCTACTTCTGCTTCATAAAAAATTGCAATATCAAGAAGCATTTTTGAAAGCATTCCACTCTCCTCTCCAACCTCAATCATTTCTCCAACCATCAGCGGATAGAGATCTGCTCGCTCTTTGAATGACTCAGAAAGCAACATTCCTTTTTCAATACGGACAATAGCGTGTTCAATATTTTTTCGATACGGCAAGACAGAAAGAACCTGTGCTGTTATTTCGAGCGACCGAGAAAGAGAAACACCAGAAGAAAGTAGTGAGGAGAGAGTTCGTGCTGTTCGTGCGGTATACACTTCTTGAATTAAAACACCGATATGGGGTACCCGAAGTAATAATGACACCACAGACGCCGATACGCGATGGATACGAAAAATCAAAAATAAAACCCCAATGAGAACTGCAACTCCGCCAAAAAACAAAACTGTATTTTGACTCAACATGTCTGAAATCCAAACAATAGCTTTTGTAGATGCTGGTAATTCAGAACCAAGGTCTTTAAAAGTTTGCGTGAGTGTCGGTACCACAAACATCATCATTAAAATTCCGATGATAATAATCGCACAAATAATAATCAATGGATACATCAATGCACTTTTTATTTTTCGATGTAATTCATATCCCTTTTTAAGAGTAATTCCTATTTCACTAAGTGTTGCAGGAAGTGACCCAGACTCTTCCCCCGCACGAATCATCGCAACAAAGAGCGGAGAAAAGATGCGAGGGTGACGTGCAACAGCCTCAGAAAAAGTTGATCCTCGATTAATATCCTCATACATATCTTGTAGTACTTTTTTAAATGCAGTATTCTTTGACTGTTTCTCAAGCACCGTAAGTGCTCGTACAAGAGAAATACCAGCAGTAAGCATTCCACTCAAATTGTTTGTGAAAATAATTTTCTCAGGTAGTGAAACTGTCTGAAAAAAGCGAATTGAAGATGAAAGAAATGGACGCTCTCGTACGCGAGTAATAGAAAAAGGCATCAAACCCTCTTTTCGAAGATCTCGGGCAAGAGAAAATGTATCAACAGATTCTCTTTCTCCTGTGGTAAGAACTCCATCTTTTGATTGTGCCTTATAAAGAAATTTCATATTACTATTCTGAAACAACACGAAGTACTTCTTCGAGTGTTGTGATTCCCTGCACAGCAAAAAAGATTCCGTCTTCAATCATTGTCATCATCCCCTCTTCTTTTGCTCGTGCTTCAATCTCATCAGCTGACGCACCTCGAATAATAAGCTCTTTGATAGAAAGTGAAATCGGTAATACTTCATGAATACCAATACGACCTTTGTATCCATCATCATCTTCAGTAATAGGTTTTGGCTTACAAAAAGGAATCGTTGCCCACGTCGCATCAGAATCAACGATGTGTTCTTTTTTAAGGAGCAATAACATTCGATCAAGATTGATTACTTTTCCAAGAGACGCCTCTTCTTCTTCGGTCATGAAATATCGCTCTTTTGATTCTGAAAGCTTTCTCACGAGTCTCTGGGAAATAATTGTTTTTACAGTTGAAACAATAAGAAATGGTGGAATGCCCATATCGATCATACGAGGAATCGCACCCGATGCAGAATTTGTGTGAATAGTAGAAAGAACCAAATGACCAGTCAGTGCAGCATTTACCGCAAGGGATGCGGTCTCATTGTCGCGAATCTCTCCAACCATGATGATATCCGGGTCTTGACGGAGAAGCGTACGAAGCCCACTTGCAAAGGTAAGTCCTATTTCTGCTTTTGTCTGCGTCTGATTAATACGAGTCATTTGGTATTCAATCGGATCTTCAATTGTAGAGATATTTACATCTGGTGTATTTAAAATATCTATCATTGTATAGAGGGTTGTTGTCTTACCACTCCCTGTTGGTCCAGTTGCAAGAAGCATCCCTGTTCGCTTTTTCATTCCATCATGAATACGCTCGAGTGCTTCCCCGTGAAAACCAAGACCTTCAAGTGTAAAACCTTTTGTATTTTCAATTAAGATACGAAGTACTACTTTTTCTCCAAAATATGTCGGGAGAGTCGAGACACGAAACGATACAGGACCTTGATCATGCATCATCTTAAAACGACCATCTTGTGGAAGTCTCTTCTCATCAAGCTTGAGATTCGAAAGCACTTTAATACGAGCAATAATCCCTGAGTGTACATCCTTGGGAAGCATCATTGCGTCATGTAACACACCATCAATTCGATACCGAACAACAAGCGATGTCTCACCTGGCTCAATATGGATATCAGACGCACCACCCGCGATTGCATGAGAAATAAGCGTATCAACAATTTTTATAATTGGTACATCTTCAGCAATTGCACGTAATTCTTTTTCTGTCTTTTCTTCAGATAAAGTTCCACGAGAAGAAAGTGCTGAAGTTTCTTTTTTGAGAATATCCTCAAAATCAGCTTGCAGGCTTTTCTTGTAAAATGAAAGTGAATATTTTATAGACTCAGAACTCGTGAGTCGAGGTAGGATACGAAGCCCCACCTTTTTTTTAATAAAATCAATAACAGGAAGGTTGTCGACATCGAGCATTGCGACCTCAAGACCAAGTGGTATTTTTTTGTATGCAATAATATTGTGCGCTCGGGCAATAGATTCAGGAATAAGAGAAATAACCTCAGGCGAAATATTCTCCCCCATTAAATCAACAAATGGAATACCGAGAGAAACTGCCTGCAGGCGACTCCATTCTTTTTCAGAAATTTTTCCATCAGCAATAAGAACAGCTCCGATTGATTGTCCTGTATCTTTTGATTTTTGAATAGCAACAGAAATATCTGCAGGATGTAGCAATCCAGACGTAGTGAGAAGATTTACAATTGTCGTTTCATCGACATGCATAGATATATAAAGTATATCACAGGATGATACTCTCTATTGTATTTCATTTATAAAAAACCCTCACGCGTGTGAGGGTTTTTTATTTATGCTGTTTGTCGCGTCATGTATTTGTAATTTACCAGTATAAAAATAATGAATACTGATGCGGAGAGCGCCATAACAGGGATTGTAACGTAACTAAATTGATACACATATCGAACAGCACATGAAACTTCGGTCGCGGTACCTGTCGCACAGGCAAGCGATGAAGCTCCACCATTCTCAACATAAATATGAAAGATTGAGACGAGTGAGCCAATAAAAGCGAGAGCAATACTATGGTCAACGATTGTTCTGTCACGTTTCCAAAGTTCCATTCCAAACAAGATAGCTTGTGGGTACAAAAAGATTCTCTGGACCCAGCAGAGTTCACACGGAGGAAACCCAATAACGCTCGAATAAAAGAGAGAGAGCACAATAGACCCGAGCCCTACAAGAAAGCCAATGATAAATGTATATCTCTTGAAAAAGACAAGGATAGGGTTTGTGCGGGAACGAAAAAAAAGAAAAGAGCCCGCAATAAGAATGATTGATGCTTGCATCAAAACTACTCCCGCACCAACAAACCAATTAAATGTATCTACGTAGAGAGGCATATATTAGAGAGGAAGTGGACACGCTGTTTTCTCGGAGAGTGTCTGTAATTGTATTTCTCCGGTGAGACGACTACCGTCCGCAAAAATCCATGTTGGATATCCTTCAATTTTCTTCTCAGCACACACCGGAAGTTGACCCTGACCATCAGGAGTTGAACATTCAGTATATGGTAGATATTTTTTTGCTGAACCAAACATCTTCTTTTGATTCTGACAATGAGGACACCAAAATGTGCCGTAAAACTGAGCACCGTTTGTTGCGAGACATTGAGCAAAAGAATCAAGCTTATGTGGAGCCTGTGCTTTATTTGCAGTAATACCGACAATAACAACGATACCAATAAATACAATACTTCCAATAATAAATTTCCCTTGTTTTGATTTCATCATACTATCCTTAGTATACACGATTTCCTACCCCCGAGCGAGAATGTTACAGACCCTCAGAAGAAAAAGAATTTCGTCCGTATTTCCATGCATTGTAAAAAAGATACATAAAAATAAAGAAAAAGAGTGTAAATACATATGCGTCTTGATGTGCGTATGGTCGAGAAATAATATCCCACACCTTTCCAAAAAGAGGTTCTGGGTTCGTAAGTACGTTCCAGCTATTAAAACGAATAAACCGCCCGAGGTACATTCCAAAACTAGAAATAAGTAAAATACCAACAATAATTGCATGTGTACGCCCAAGAGAATATTTCATGCGTATTAATTCTTCAATATGAGAAAGAGAATACAAGCCAACTAAAAGACCAGCCCATGCTGCACTAAATAAAAGTGTCAGATCGTAAAAAACCGGAACACTGTGAATACGACCAACATGAATCAAATCCGTAACAACGTACGGTGCATTAGGGAAAAAGAGCATCCACGCAATCCACCCAAATACCATAAATGAGATATGTGCACGGCCTTGTTTAACGTACCAGACCATAAGAGAACTGATAAAAAACGGAATACACGCCAAAAAAAGATTCCAAAAAAGAAAGATAAATGAATATTTTTCAAAAAAAACAACCCTTCCAAGACTCAAGAGAACCACAAGAAGGAGAATAAGAAGGACATCCTTGGGAATTATAATTTTACGTGATTTCATATTTATTTTAAGATTTTTCTTAAAACATCAGCTGCATATCTACAATCCTCAAGGGCATCATGGCAACCACGAGCGGGTAAACCAAATGTTTGGAACATTTCTTCAGAATTTGGTTTATTATTGTATCCATTTTTAAGTAAATAAGTAAACGCTAGAACCCAAATATCATAAACACGGAAATCAAAATCAGAAGGATTTATATTTGCTGATATCATCATTTTGCGAAACAATGCCCGATCTTTTTCACAAACCCAACCGGCAAATGTAAAGTTTACACCAAAAATTTTTAGAAATTCTTCGGCAACTTGTTTTTGAGATGGAGCATCTTTTAGTTTTTCAGAAGTAATTCCATTTATTGCTAGAGTTTCTGGTGATGCATTTATTAAGTCATTATAAATAAAGCTTTTAAAAAAACTTTTCTCTTCTAGGGTGTCTTTATCAAGTAAAACAGCCCCAATTTGTAATGGTTCTGCTTTTTCTAAATCTTTATTAGAAGATTCAAAATCAACAACTAATAAATCTTTTGGAAAGGATATTTGCATAGTTGGGTGCCTACCGGGATTTGAACCCGAACTGAGAGTTCCACAAACTCTAGTGCTAACCATTACACTATAGGCACCATATTACATTTGATTCCATTAGTTATAACGGAATCAAACCTTTTATACCAGAAAACCACCCAAAAATCTAGATGGGGCTCAAATGCCAATATGATGCGAGGAAAATAAGTATCGATGTTCCTGCTGACATAAGACACCATGCACACCATTGTTTTATCACAAACGCTTGGATTGAAACGAGGTACACAGAAAACAATACAGAACAAAATGAAAACCAAAACAAAAGCATCAGTATCATAAACGGCATTCCACCAATCAGAAAAAAAACTCCGTACACTCCCCCAATAAACGCATAGTACATCATTCCAAGTACTTCAACAGGTATCCCTGCTATCTTTGAATAATCAGAGTGAATCACCGTCTCACAATTTGAACGCATTGGACACACGAGTTTTGTTTTCTCTTTTTTCTTATTATGAATATGAGCGGCAAGAATAAAACCGTACAAACCGAGAACTGTCACTGTGATAATAAAAAGTAATTCCATAAATTAATTACATCGAACACCTGTTGGCATTGCGGTGAGATTAGTTGAGAGACCACTACTATCGACACATGAAATAAGAGCAGGATTTGTGGCTTGTGGTATAGCGATAACCCATGCACTTTTACTTGAGCGACACACTGGCTCAACAGAAATAGAAGCGAGAAGTGTATTCATAGAAGAAGCAATAGAACCAACACTTTCGTTTGCTTTTGATGGGTGTCCGAGCGGAGAGAAAACTGAACCAGATGAAGGAGAAGTACAACTACCAGACGTATTTGCCTGTACACCATACGAACCTTCTATTTTCTGAAGTTTCTTTGCTTGTAGAGAAAATGTCTCAACAATATCTTTTACATTTGCATCAATCATGGTATTTTTGTATGTATCGAGTGGGGTTGTACTCGTCGGAATATGTATGGTGTGTGGTGCATCAAAATCATAATACGTCCCCTTGAGATCTATCCGTAATTCACTTCCAGCAATTCCAGAATCTGAGAATCCGATAACTTTCGAAAGTGGAACAGAGAGTGACATTTTGTATCGACGAATAATAGAATCACCCTTGTCGACCCACACTTCAAATGAATCCACAGAAACTGCACCAATTGCTTCGTTGATATGTGTCTGAGTTGAACCTTCAAATGAAATACCCGAGGCACGAACCACACGAGAAAGAAATTGACGAACAGAAGGACGGTCGATATTTACATTATAGTGACGAAGCGGTACGTCTTTATTATTAAGCGTGTCTTGTTTTTCGTTGAAACTTGAACTCCCAATCAACTCAGCAAATGCCTGCTTTGTTTCATTTTCAAATGTATGGCTAAACCCACGAGTCTCAATATCACCGAGCACCACACCAGAGAGAGGTTGTGCAATAAAAGAAATAATTGAACCTATAAATGCCGGATATTCTTCTTTGGAAATCTCAACAAGACCACCAGGGAGTACGTGAGATGAAACGACAGAACTCATGTCTGGAATAGAAACAATACTCCGCATACCATCGTGAATGCTTCGTGCAGAAAGTGGTTCATCGAGCAATGAACTTTTTGCTGTAAGCGTGTGTTCCCTCAGAGATGAAGTCCTATTATCAATATGACTTTCGATTGCAAATGAAATTGTGTCCCGATCATCTGAAAGCACAACTTCCCCACTCAAAAGACCATCGGTGATATCTGACAGAAGTGGTGATGAAAGTGTAATTTCTGTTTGTACAGAATACGCATCGAGACGAGCAAGGTCACGCCCTGTAAGTAGAATAACTTCTTTTGGATTTTTCTTAACCAAAGAAAACGCAAATGGAGGAATAGTAATATATCCTGCCCATACAGCAAACACTCCACCTCCAATAATTCCCAAAACAAGAAGAAAGATAATGGTTTTTAGAGAGGTACGTTTTGTATTCGAAGATTCTTTTTCTGGTTGACCAAGAGTTGCATCAACAAAAGGAATTGATACCGGAGCAACATCAGACACAGGAGTAGGGTGTTCTATTTCTTTTGGTGCACTCTTTATGTGAGGTGTTTCATCCTTAAAATCTGCTGGAATACCAAGAGGTTGAGTTGCGGGAAGTGATTCTGTTTGCACTTCTTGAGGCTGGGATATATCTTCTTTTTCTTGGCTACCTTGCATTAATTCTTTTGGAGCAAGCGTTGGAAGTAATTCATCTGCAATAGTTTGTGCGGTCTCTTGTGCGTGTGCATCCGCAGTTGGAATAACGTACACATAGACTTTCGATTGGAATTTCGACTTCTGTGTATCCCCTGCAAAAGAAGAAGTTGGCGAAGATGAACGAGCAAGTGTCGTTTTATCAAGTGCTGTTTCTAATTGTCGAGGAATCCATACTTTTGGAGAACGATCGACAGAAGGATTTTGTATTTCTGTGGGTGAAGTGTGTGGTGATTCTCGATATGGATCAATAGCTTGTTTTTCTGAAAGAGAAGATATAGTTTTTTGTTCAGGAGCGGGTGGTACTTTTGAAACTGATGCGATAGCAAGAAATCCTTCTTCGATATCAAGCGGACGCCATCCTACTTGAAGCAACTGAGAGACAATACTTTCCTTGGGGATATTTTTTTGCAACTGCTCTTCAATATAAGAAATGAGATCATTCGTAATCATACAGTACAGTATATCATTTCGATTTAAAATTCATACACAAATAAGGTTCGTGTCCCCTCTGGAGAGAGCAATATCTCCTTGTGTGGTTGCTTGGTTGTGAAATGATACACAAGAGAGAAATACACAGTCCCCTTCGAAAGAGTTTTATCAAATGTTGTGAGCATATCATCCATACGATTAGGATATATATACGACAAAACATGCGACACGCCCGACATGTCATACAAACCAAGAGGTTTATATATGATACGAAGAGATTTTCCTGTTTGAACAAAGTGCCACCATGCAGTTATTTTTGCACAGAGAAAAAAGAAAAGTCGTTCCTCAACACCAATGTATTCCATCTGTGGTGCCATTCGAGCAAGATAAGAAAGCATTCGACCGTCACCACACCCAAGATGACAGAACACTCCGTGTTCTGTGTTTTGGTATTCAGCCAAAATATATGTTCTATAGATATACGGCGCAGAAACAGGAGGAAGTGATGAAAAAATAACACCAATAGCCCACAAACAAATCAACAGGAAAACACATATAAAAAGAATAAGTGTGCCGTACGTGAGAAACATGATAAAAATATCATTCATATATGACTTAGTATATATGAATGAGCGTACACAGAGAGTGTTGACATTTACTATTTTTATATGTATGATACATAAAAAACCGTACCGCATGAGCCATTCACAAGAAAAGAGAAAGCAGAAAAAACAACTGAGCCTTGAAGAAGTACTCGGTAGAATCCAAAAAATCAACGAAACAACTGTTCAGTCTCAAATTGTTGAGACAGGACCAGGACATGTTTCGATGAGAAACAACACGACAGACATAGAGGAGGATTTACCCCTCGGGTATTCATTTGGCAAAAAAAGGATTACTGCCAATCAAATCTGTCGTATTATCAACATGGTGAGACACTTCCCCGAAAGCTTTGTATGGATAAAAACATCAGAGAGAAAATCAAGAAGAGAAGTGATTTTGATCTACAGTTTGGTATGTATTCACAGCATACAAAGAATTGAAGAAAAAGAAACCTGTCGACTATGCATCGCATTCCATGAAAAGATAATATCCGGTGATAGTACCAACGTAATGAATGGACTTGAAATGGTTACCAGAGATGCGAAAAATAAAGAACGAATCAAAGAACACGGTATTCAAGCACTAAAGTGCAAATCCCCTGTTTTAGGATCAGGGTATTAAATACCAAAACAAAAGCCACTACTATCGTAGTGGCTTTTTTGTGCGCGGGAGAGGAATCTTGAATCTTACAGATTCTGTACACCTTTCGTATTTTCTCATATGAGTACATATGAGAAAATATACTCAATGTTTTCAAGCCCCCTCACGTAAAGCATTAAAATGCTTTACTCCGCGCACAATATAAAAACACAGGATATCCTGTGTTTTTATATTGTGCGCGGGAGAGGACTTGAACCTCCACACCCGTAAGGGCACATCCACCTCAAGGATGCTTGTCTACCAGTTTCAACACCCGCGCATTTGCCTTCTATGTATACACCATTTATAATTTTTTTTCAATACAAAACCCGCCTAGGCGGGTTTTGTATTATTCTTCGTTTGTTGAAGCTTCTTGTGATTCTTCTTTTGAAAGAGTGATACTCTTCAATCGCTTCTTCACTTCTTTTACGGCCTTTGTACGAATGTAATAAAGCTTACTTCGGCGAGTTTTTGACTTACGAAGCACTTCAATCTTATCAATATTTGGAGAATAGAGTGGGAAAATACGTTCTACGCCAACACCTGAAGCAACCTTACGAATTGTAAATGTTGCACCACTTTCTGTGCCGTGTTTACGAGAGAGAACGAGACCTTCAAATGCCTGAAGACGAGTTTTTCCTTTTTCCTGAATTTTATTCCACACACGAACAGTATCACCGGCTTTAAAATCAAGCTTTTTTCGGCTTACCATGTCGACTGGAGTAAATTGTGCTTTCGTTTTTTCCATAGCGCATACTGTATCATATAAAGGTATTTTATGCAAGAATACGCCTTATTTGATATATGTTTTAAGAACTTTTTCAAAATCAACAGGAAATGGAGCTTCGACTGTTTTGATATCTCCATTTGAAAGGCGAAACGTTATCTTTGACGCATGGAGTGCAAGGCGATTCATCCCCAATGCTTTTTCTTTTGCACCTGAATAGAGGGGGTCTGATACGATGGGAAAATTAATATATCGAAGATGTACTCGAATTTGGTGTGTTCGTCCTGTTTTTGGATACAATTCAACATATGTAAAACGATGTTCCTGTGGAGGTTTCTCTTCGTCGGTATCTGTAAAGTGCTGTAGTATTGAATATTCTGTTACCGCTTCACGAATAGGCTCGCGTGCGCCCCGCCCTGCAGTCCATGCACGAATATCGATAGGGCTTCGTCCAATCGGAGCA
>JAGOOZ010000010.1 GCA_017992215.1 Minisyncoccota bacterium | reverse complement strand
ACTAATCCTCGATGAATAATATCAGACAATAATTCTGGTGGTGTTGTTTCAAGTACCTCCTTGACTCCATCAACAAGCATTGAAATAGCAGGCATGATTGCTTCTCGAATATCAGAATCAGTAACAATCACCTGACGAGGAAGACCCGTTACCATGTCACGACCCCTCACTTCTGCTTCCATAGGGACACCTTCTGCAACTGAACCAATAGCAATCTTTACACCTTCTGCTGTCTTTTCTCCAATAAGTAATTTGAATTCATCTTTCATGTAATTCATGATGGCACTATTGAGCATATCACCAGCAATCTTTAAATTCTTTGAACGAACAACACCTGAGAGAGAAAGTACTGCGACATCTGTCGTACCACCACCAATATCAACAATCACCGTACCAACTGCTTCTTTTACAGGAAGACGAATACCGATTGCAGCAGCCATTGGCTCCTCGACAATATAGACTTCTCGAGCACCCGCAGAGCGAGCAGCATCTTCAACCGCACGGATTTCAACATTGGTAATACCCGTCGGTACACCAACAACAACACGTGGTCGGATAAACTTTTTTGAAATTTTCTCAGCCTTACCAATAAGATACGAGAGCATTTCTTCTGTCACTTCAAAGTCTGAGATAACTCCATCAACAATAGGACGCACCGCTCGAACATGTCCTGGTGTACGACCAAGCATTGTCTTGGCTGTCGCACCGACAGCAACGATTTGTCCAGTTTTTTGATTTACCACTACAACAGATGGTTCATTGATAACAATTCCATGCCCCTTCAAATACACGAGCGTGTTGGCTGTGCCGAGGTCGATACCGATATCATTTGAAAACATGCTGTAGAGTTTTTTAAACATATAAATAACTTTTAATACTTAGGCATTCGTGGCTAGTAGATTCAATACTTCATCAAGACCAACAATTTTCCCATTCTCTTCTGTGCGTTTTTTTACTTCATACCCACCATCCGCTATGCTTCGCTTTGAAACAACAACACGATATGGAATACCAATCAAATCTGCATCCGCAAATTTCTCCCCAGCACTCACATCCCTGCGATCATCAAAGAGTACTTCAATTCCCTTTTCAGTTAATTGCGTGTACAGTGTGTCGGCCTGAGCGCGAACAGTATCATCTTCACCAAGCACAAGGAGGTGAACTTTAAATGGAGCAATAGACTCTGGCCAGATAATACCCTTATCATCAGAGAGCACTTCAACAACAGTACCCATCAAGCGACCGATACCAATACCATAACTACCCATCACAACAAATTTTTCTTCACCTTTTTCATTCTTATACTTCAAATCAAATGGTTCAGAGAATTTTGTACCTAATGAAAAAATATTACCAACCTCAACTGACTTCTTCTCAACAAGTGAGTCCTTGTCTAATTGCAAATCAGCCAACACGTCATCGGTGTACACTTCTTTGTTTACAGCAATGCCCTTATTTTCATCTATATAAATTATATCCTCTCCTGCACCAGTCAGTGTCTGGAATTCATGAGAGTATTTTGAAAATGTCCCACCTGAGGCAAATGTGATATATGTTAGATGCCCAATACCAACTCTTTGAAAAATATTCTTATATGCTTGTTTAGATTTTTCATAAAAAAGTGCATGCTCGTCTTCATCTTTTGAAAATGAATACAATGCCTTCCAATAAAATTCTCTTCCTCGTAAAATACCAGACTTACTTCTTGTTTCATTTCTAAAAATACTTTTAAAATCGTACGGATATACAGGTAAATCTTTATATGATTGTATGTATTGTTTGAGTAGATTTGAAAAAGCTTCTTCGTTTGTAAAAGAAAGGCCAATCTCTGTACCACTTTTTAGTTTTGTTTTAAACCAATTATCAACGACTGCATCATCCCAGCGATTTGTTTTTTCCCAAATTTCTTTACTTTGCAAGACAGCAGTTCTCATTTCAATACCACCAATAGCATTCATTTCTTCACGAATGATATTTTCAATCTTAGTAATTACACGAATACCCAAAGGTAGGTATGAATACACACCCGCCATTTCTTTATGAATAAACCCCGCTTTTATCAAAAGCTCTGCATTTAACGCTACTTCATCAGCAGGGCTCTCTTTCTGTGTTTTTGTAAATAGATATGATTGCTTCATACCCCTCATACTACCCTAAAAAACCCTTTGTGGCAAAAAGAAAAACCCCGCAATTTTGCGGGGTTTTTTGTACTCACAGAAGACCGAGTGGATGCATGGTCACCCAATTTATTGGGGTAATAAAACAAGATACGTGAATTCATGTGCAAAACGATAAAATGGTTCATCAAATCCATAGAAAATAGAATGATCAATCTTTCCATCTGTTGTACAGAAAACAATCTGTATCTTCTTTTCTTCGGCACCAGAATCTGAATCAATGTACGGAATAATAACCCTCGTATCCGCAATCACATTTCTGTGAAATGCGAGACACTCATCGACAGCACAAGAAGCTGATGTACCACTAGGAAAAAAAGAAGATTGATCATTTGGAATAAAATCCATACATGAACCTTCTTCGGTAAGTTTAAATAATCCATAAAATGAACCCTTTACTTTTTCCTTCAAATAGAATGACGAGGAAACGGGACCTTCTTGTACCGCAACATGTGTTGTCATAGGCGTGTTGTATATTATTTTGTTTATATAGATTATAACCTATATAAAGCATTTGTCAACATGGCGTAAATGGGTATTTCATGCTATTATTTTTCTAGTTCCGTGAAGGGGCTTTTTCATTTAAAGACCCTTTGTAAATAAGCTGGAATGCTTAAAAACGGAACAATCCACCCGAAGTGGAAATATAATTAATCATAGAAATATATGAATACACAAATAGAAAACATGTTTGAAGCAGGTGCGCATTACGGATACTCAAAAAGTCGCCGTCATCCATCTACAAGTACATTCATTTTCGGTACTAAAAATGGAGTTGATATTATAAACCTCGAAAAAACACAAGATTTGTTTGCCTCAGCAATGTCTGAAATCGAACGCCTCGCAGCAAGTGGTAAAACAATCCTTTTCGTAGGAACAAAAGCTGAAGCCCGCCAAGGTATTACAGAAACAGCACTTCTCCTTAATATGCCCTATGTAAGTGAACGTTGGGTAGGAGGAACACTTACAAACTTCCCTGAAATCAAAAAGCGTATCATCAAACTCCTCGACCTCCGAAAACAAAAAGAAGAAGGTGGACTCGATAAATACACAAAGAAAGAACGACTCCTTATCAACCGAGAAATGGATGATATGACAAAAAATTTCCAAGGTCTCGTTGGTGTTACAAAATCTCCAGATGTTCTCTTTGTTATTGACCCAAAGAAAGAACATATTGCAGTAACCGAAGCTCACAAAATGAATATCCCTGTTATCGCTGTTCTCAATACAGACTGTAACGCAAAACAAGTTGAATTCCCTATTATTGCAAACGATGCCTCAGTTTCAAGTATTGGATTCTTCCTTTCATCAGTAAAAAATGCCTACGACAAAGGTTTTACTGGTGACAAAAAATAATTGTTCTCTTTTAAAATATTCTTAACAATAACTACATAATATATCTATGTCTATACAAATCACGGCAGAATTAGTAAAAGAATTGAGAGACGCAACTGGCGTTTCTGTTATGCAATGCAAGAATGCCCTCACAGAAGCTGAGGGTGATATGGAAAAAGCATTGATTATCTTGAAACAGAAATCAAGTACTGTTGCAATGAAAAAAGCTGACCGTGAAGCACATGATGGTACTATCGTAGTAAAAGGCACACCAACAAAAGTGGTGATTCTCAAACTCCACTCAGAAACAGACTTCGTTGCACGAAATAGTGACTTCACCACACTTGCAGATACACTTGCGAGTATGGCACTCACAGAAGGAATCGACACAATGAAAACAAAGTCTATTGATATGATCAATGAAGTTACTCAGAAAGTAGGAGAAAAAATCGAACTTGGTGCTGTCGAAGAAATCACTGGTGATGTACTTGGAAGCTATGTACACGCAGGAAAAAGTGCTGTTGTTGTCTCACTTACTGGCGGAACAGAAGAACTCGCAAAAGATATCGCAATGCATATTGCAGCAATGAAGCCTCTTTACACGACAGATGCTGATATTACAGCAGATGACAAAGCAAAAGTTATTGAGGTAATCGAAAAAGAAGTTTCCGAAAGTGACAAGCCAGAAGAAATCAAAAAGAAAATGCTTGAAGGTAAAATCAACACATACTTCAAAGAACAGACATTGATGGATCAATCATTCATCAAGAACCCTGACCTTACTGTTGGTGCGCTTCTTGCAAACGCAAACGCTTCTTTGGTACGATTTGTTCGAGAATCTATTGGATAATCTATGATCACTCTTCTTATTGTTATATTTTTTATAGCAATCATAACAGCGTTTACCATGCTTGCTTTTCGAGCATGGGAACTTCGCACAGGAAGAATTACATCCCCCGAAGGACAAACACAATCACACATACCAGAATTCTCATTTAGACAACTCGAGAAAACAATGCTCTATATCACAAAGCATGTTGTTCAGTGGATTGTGCTTACAACCGTAAAATACTGGTTTATCGGTCTTGCGAAAACAAAAAAATGGCTTCTGGAAAAATGGCCTCATATTCATAAGCATTTCGAAAAAGATACTAATGCTTCACCACAACCAATACGACATTCTTTTGTAAAACGAGCCGTTCTTGAATCAAAAGCCAAAATACAAAAGATAAAAGAACGTGTCAAAGAAGACCATTTATAGTATTTTGTAGGGTGTTGATAAAAATATTAAATATGCTAAGATGGTTCTGTTGGTTTATGTGAAAAGATAATTGTTTCTATGCCGGCATAGCTCAGTTGGTAGAGCGCCGCTTTTGTAAAGCGGATGTCCGGGGTTCAAATCCTCGTGCCGGCTCAATAAACTAAAAAGGTACTATATTCTAATGAGAAATAGTACCTTTTTAGTTTACCCACAACTGTGTACCTATATATGATTTTACAGATGGTATACTTGTAGTATGGATACAAAAAAATGCATTGAGTGTCAAACAGAACTTAGTACACGATTTCAAAAAAAGTATTGCTCAAACCAATGCCAAAAAGAGTTCGAATACAGAACCTATATTTTACGATGGAAAAAGGGTAAAGAAAATGGAAATATTGGAATAACTGCGAAAAACATTTCAGGACACCTGAAGAAGTATTTATTTGAAAAATATAAAGAGAAGTGCGCTCTTTGTAAATGGGATAAACGTCACCCAAAAACTGGTACCGCTCCACTTGAGATTGATCACAAAGATGGTAACTCTGAAAATAATAAAGAAGAAAATCTAATACTCCTCTGTCCTAATTGCCACGCACTTACTCCGTATTTTAAAAATTTTAATCGAGGAAAAGGACGACAGTGGCGAAAAGATAAATATATTAAAAATACATAAAACCCACACCTATAGGTGTGGGTTTTATGTTATGCACTTTTCTTTTCTTCAGTTTGCGTTTTTGGAGTAGGTATAGGTTCTTTCTTTTTAATTGTTTTGAGTTGTGGGAAATTCTTCTCAACAGCTTCGATACTCTGGAATCCAGAGTATACTTTTCCATTAATCACAAGTGCTGGAAGATTTTCTGGCACATTGTAAATTGAAATCATTGCGCGAATAGCAGAAAGATCGAGATTGTAATCAAATGAATACACACGAAGATTTGGATATTTCTCACGAAGACTTGTAAGTACGTACCCTTGCTTTGTACAATCAGCACAATTGTCATTACTATAGAAATAAAGGACGAACACTGACTTCTGACCACAACGTTCTGTGATACGCTTCATCAAGAGATAATCTTTGATTTCAAGTATTGAATAATACTTCTTAAGACTTACCACATTTGAATCATCAGTACCGATATTTGTCTCACTATAGGTAATACGATCAGCGAGTGAGTTAAGCTCTGATGAAAGTGCATTTGTAGAAACATCAGCACATGACATTTCTTGTAAGAGTGAGAATTGAATTTCAGATGACATCAAATCAAGAGAAATCTTTTCTTCTGCAATCTTAACTTGATCAATTTTTCTGTCATTAAAATAATTTGAAACCCAAAACGCAGACAAAAAGAGTGCTCCTGTCACAAGGAATGTGAGAATATATTTTTTCCAATCATTTGGTTCAACGTGATGCATACGAGTATATAAGTATATTATTGTGCCTTTGTCGCCTGACGTTCAAGCGTCCAACTCGCCTCATGAGACCGAAGTGCATTATAAATCGCACGGAGGAGCCAAAATGGGGCAATAATACTGTAAATAATGATAAAATAAAAGATTGTCAGTGAAAAACCAGCTCGTCCTTCAGCCATTCGTCGCCCAAGAACCACTGACACGATAACTAGTATATACAGAATAATAGAAAAGAACAATGCAGCCTGTGTATCGATAAAAAACCAATCAAAATGAAACGCGGGAGTACTTTCAATTCCTACTGTCTGTATTTGAATAAACTTACGATGCACATAAGAACCAATATTGTAAATCACCGTACTAAACAAAAAGATTACCCCCACGATAGAAATAAAACCCGACGGAAGTGTAAAGAGTGCAATAGTACCGTATTTTTTCCTGAATACAAGACGACGATAATCAATCAGATTCTTGATAAATCCATAAATCCAACGAATACGCTGACGATATAATTTGCCCACAGAATTCGGTGCTGTCGTATACACATAGGCATCTGGACAGTGATCAATCTTGTACCCATGCTCTTGCATACGAAGTGCAATTTCTTGATCTTCAGTATTGTGTGCTTTGCGATATGGACCAAGATCATCAAATACTTTTCTGCGAAAAATAGAAAAAGGTCCCGGTGTTACATGAATACCGCCCATAAACCCAAGCATTTTCTTTGTATACACGGCCATATCATACTCAACCTTTTGTGCAGTTTGAATCATGTTTTTAGGGTTGTAAACAATAATCGAAGGAGCGATAGCCATTGTCTGTGAGTGATTTTCAAATGTCTTCATAATTCGTTTCAACGCCTGTGGATGAACAAATGAATCAGCATCAAGACAACCAACAAATTCAGAATCAGCATTCAAAAGACCGACATTTAATGCAGTATGCTTTCCCCCATTTTCTTTTTGAAATACACGAATCATAGGATGTGATTCATATGATTTTATTTTTTCCCACGTACCATCAGTACTTCCATCATCGACAAGAAAAATAGAAAGTTTATCTTGTGGGTAATCAAGAGCAAGGAGAGATTCAACCGTTTTATTGATTGTGTGCTCTTCGTTATAGCATGGCACCGTCACGGTCACCCGAGGGTATGTACCCAGAGTAAGATTATCTGGGTGATATACGATATGACGTCGCTTCTCTAAAAAGGTAATAAGAAAAAAAATCTGCACATAGACAGAAAGAAACGACAACGTATAGAAAATAATGGTATATATAGCGTCCATAAATTATAGACACAGTATACCATAAAACACTATATATTTCAACGTAAAACACCCATATCGTGGATAGACACGAATGGGTGTTTTGAGTAACAAAACTGTTACAGTTACATTGTCTTCTCAGGAGCCACAGAGCAAGAAGCACATGATTCCTTGCACTTCTTACATGGACATCCAAAGAGAGCCACGAGAGTAGAGATTCCTACAACGAGGTATACGATCGCCTCTACCATTGGCCATGAACCAAATATCATACTCACAAGATTGAGTGACGTGCCCATAAGCATCCCTGCACCAACGAGACCCCAGTTGAGGCCACCAACAATAACAAGGTACCATGCGATTTTTCCTGCACCGCATCCAGCACCATTACAATTGCATGACATAAAGTAATTTTGTGTTTAAAATAATAATTCAGACCTTTACTCTTGTAGTATACCATACGAATATATCTGTCCACCATATGTACACGGTATGGTATACTAGTAAAATGGAATCCCGTTAGAAACCGCGGTCACGGTTACAACACAACGGGAGTACTATAATTTTATTAAATTTTATTGAACAGGAAGGTTGCTTATAGATTATAACGACCGCGACCTGTTTCTAACGGGATGGAACACACAACACAACCCAAAAACCTTACCACGCCTCAAGCAATAGTTATTGCAGGGGTACTTATTATGATTGCTCTTTTTGTAACCCAAAATGGAGTTGCTCCCAAAAAAGAAAAAACACTCTCAGAACAGGTCGGTGTATCAAAAGAAAATCTAACTCTCTGTCTTGAAAAATTAGACGAAGCATCTCTTTATGAATCACTCATGAAAAGTGTAGAAGGAGCAATGAAAAATGTCCCTCAAAATGAACGTGGGACCCCCTATACGGTTGTTATTGGCTCAAATGGCGTCATGGCTGATATACGAGGAGCAGAATCATATGAAAATATCATGAAAGTAATACAAGAAGTAGAATCTGGGACCGTTACACGTCCATACACAGGCACTATTGCCCTCTCAGAACCGACAGATCACCCTATGGGTAACCCAAAGGCTCCTATTACACTTATTGAATACTCAGATTACGAGTGTCCATTTTGTAAGCGTATACACCCAACACTCGAAAGAATCGTCGAAGAATCAAATGGTACTGTCCGATGGATATATCGACACTGGCCACTTCATCAGAATTCATTTACGAAACTCGCAGCAGCAGAATGTGTCGCACAGATAAAGGGAGATGAGGCATTCTGGGAATACAGCGAACTTCTCTTTGGACTCCTCAAGACCGGAGACGAATCCCCTACTGAACAACTCTAGTTCTCACACAATAAAAGCCGTCACAAGTGACGGTTTTTATTGTGCATTGACGACATAAAGTAAACGTGATAAAAATGAAGAAAAAGATACAGTTATGATACATACATTCTTACTCCTCATTGCTGCTGGGTGTATAGTATACGCTTGTATTAGTGAGCAGAAATACCAGCGTAATCAAATTAAGAAAGAAAGGCGTTACGATAAGGCCTGTAGAGAACTTTTTGAATGGAGAGAAGTTCATGCTGGGTATGAATATCCGGAACAATTCGAGGAGTACAATATGCTTATCGATGAATACATCCAAGCCTCCATTGATCGAATAAAAGTAGATTCCTTTTCGTACCAATCCGCACATCTGATTACTCTTCTCGAAGAAACGTCCGATGAAAAACACCACCAACAAATTCTTGATCTTTTGTTTCAGAAAAAATAAAAACCCACAGATATCTGTGGGTTTTTATTTTAATCGAAGTAATTCTTCAATCGAGCTATCTTTTCATTACTACGAAGCTTTTCATGAACCTTGGCTTCAATCTGACGGATACGTTCACGAGTGACACCAAAATCCTGTCCTACTTCTTCGAGTGTGTGCTGGATGCCATCGTTGAGGCCATAGCGAAGTTCAAGAATCTTTCGTTCCTTTGGAGAGAGCGTATCGAGTACTTCTTTGATTTGATCAGAGAGAATACGTCGAGCTGACTCTTGGTCTGGACGAAGAATCTTATCATCAGCAATAAATTCACCTCGAGTTGATTTCTCATCGTCATCCCCTATTGGCTGTTCGAGAGAAACTGTTTCTTGGTTGATTTGTTCAATCACATGAATTTTCTCAATTTCGAGATTCATTTCTGTTGCAATCTCTTCTACGAGTGGTTCACGTCCAAGATCCTGAGAAAGTCTACGGACAACTTGTTTGTATTTTGAAATTGTTTCTACCATGTGTACTGGGATACGAATAGTACGTGACTGGTCGGCAAGCGCACGAGTAATAGACTGACGAATCCACCATGTTGCATATGTTGAGAATTTATATCCTTTTGTCCAATCAAATTTCTCCACTGCTTTAAAGAGCCCCAAATTCCCTTCTTGAATCAAATCAAGAAGTGTCAAATCAGAACTACGACCCACGTATTTCTTTGCAATAGACACTACGAGACGTAAGTTTGCACGAGCAAGTAGGTTCTTTGCTTCTTCATCTCCCTTCTCAATACGTCGAGCAAGTTCTTTTTCTTGGTTTGCAGAGATGAGAGAATACTGACCGATTTCTTTCAAATACATTTGAATCGAATCATATCCTTGTGCATCCTTACTGTATTTGAGTGCTGCTTTTTCCATCTCACCATCAGCGTCGAGAAGATTGCCACCCTCAAGAACATCTACACCAGATGTTGAAAGTTTCTCATACAATTCATCAAGGAATAAAATATTATTCTCAATATCAGGAAAAACCTTTATGATTTCATCGTATGTTACGAAACCACGCTTTTTACCCTTTTCAATCATGTCTTGTGACTTTTGTTCAAGTTCAAGAGCTTTTTTCTCTGCGACGGTTTGTTTCTGTGGTTTTGTTTTCTTCTCTACCTTACCCTTTTTTACGGGTGCCTTTTTTACAACTTTCTTTGGTGCTACCTTTTTCTTTGCAACAGGTTTCTTTATAGTCTTCTTCACTATTTTTTTAGGAGTAGTTTTCTTTGCAACAGGTTTCTTCTTGGTAATAGGCTTTTTCTTTGCAGCGGGTTTCTTTATTACTTTTTTTGTTTTTGTTTTTTTGGTAGACATATATTATTTCTGTGAACGATGATGCTTAATTTCTTCGATTCGTTTGGTTATATTAGTATGGGCGACCAATTTTTCTTCTGTATCTAAGGGTTGTAAATCCTGTCTTTTTTCATATAAAATTTCCTCTTCAAGATTTAATGTAATCTCTTCGAGGTCTTTGACAAGAGCTTCAATCTTGTCACCATACCACATTTCAACCTCAAAAGAAAGTGGTGACTTCTTTGGTTCATAGAGGGTGCGAAGTGATTGAAACTCATCTTCACCAAGTACACGAATGATAGTCAGCGAATGTTCAGTAATCTTTGAGCGAACAAATTCATTTTCCTCACCCCAAAACAAAACACCAAAAAATCGCTCTTCAAGACGCTTCTTGCGTGATGTTTTCTCAAGTGCAGGCACGGTGTGTTCTTGATACGAAGACCGTTGTCCTTCTTTTGGAGGAACAATACTTTTTTCATACAACGCAAAATCTTCTCGCACTGCATCCTCTGAAATTCCTGTCTTTGTAGTAATCTCATGAATATACGCAGAGCGTTCAATCGCACTTGAAACCATACGAAGAAATGGAAAAATAATTTCCCTAATTTTCCTTCCTCGTGTTCGAATATCTCCTGTTTCTCTGCAAATACGGTCAGTATGGAAACTCACGATATTGAGAGCGCCCTTAACGCACTCTTTCCATGTATCTTCATTTTCACGAATAATATCAGCGGGGTCTTTACCCTCAGGAAGTGTTGTTGTTTTGACTTGCATATCGAGAGAAAGTGCAATCATCGCCGCACGACTTGTCGCACGAATACCCGCACTATCACCATCAAAAGCAAAAATAATATTTGGAGAAAGACGTCGAATAAGACCGAAGTTTGTTATTTTTGATTCTGTATCCTCTACTGAATCAGTAAATGCAGTTCCCGATACTGCAACCGTATTAGTAAACCCAGCCTGATGGCAAAGCAAGAGGTCCATTTGTCCTTCGACAACAATGCTATACCCTCGTGTCCGAATCGATGTTTTTGCTTTATCAATACCAAAAAGTACATGAGACTTGTTGAACAATGGCGTATCAGGACTATTGAGGTATTTTGCTTCTTCTGTACCCTCTTTACCAAAAATACGACCAGAAAATGCAATCACACGACCACTCGAATCAGAAATCGGAAATATAATACGAGAACGAAATCGGTCATAAAATCCTGAATCCGTCTTTTTTATGAGACCAACGATTTCTAGTTCATCTTTTGTATACCCACGTGAAAGCAAATGATCAGACACGGAACGCCACGAGTCAGGAGCAAAGCCAACACGGAATGATTCAAGTGTGACGAGTGAAAGCCCCCGATCAAGAAGATACGCTCGAGCTTCTGGTTTTGACTGTAGTGATGATGCAAAGAAGAGAGTTGCTTCTTCCATGACTGCGTACAATCTCTCTTTCTCATCTGTATTTGAACTAGGTGCATGAGTATCAAGTGTCACTCCTGCACGAGCAGCCAAAAGCTTCAGTGACCCCATAAAATCAACACCTTCAAAATGCTCGACGAATGAAAAGATGTCCCCTTTTGCACCACAACCGAAGCAGTAATAACTGCCTCGGTCGGGTGAGATGAAAAATGAGGGTGTCTTTTCATTATGAAATGGACAACGAGCTTTATAGTTCTTACCTGACTGTTCAACAGAAAGGTATGATGAAATTACATCAACAATAGAAAGTCTCTCTTTGATTGTTTGTATTGATCCATTCATATATTTAATTGTGAACAAAAACGTTTATGCTCCGAGAGAAACACCATCATCTTCTGCTATTTCTTTTCGTACTTTCTTAAGACCAAAACCAGTACCAGCTGGAATCAAGTTACCGATAATAACGTTTTCCTTGAGACCTCGAAGTGTATCTACACCGCCACGAATTGCATTGTTGATAAGTACGCGGTTTGTGTTTTGGAACGAAGCAGCAGAGAGCCAACTTTTTGTTGTGAGTGATACTTCGGTAATACCAAGCACGATTGTTGTTGCTTCAGCTTCTTTACCACCAACCTCTGCAATCTTTTGGTTTTCTTCAATCAATTCAATTGCTTCTACGATTTCACCAGGAGAGAATGTCGTATCACCTGCATCTTTAATCTTCTTTCGAGAGAACATTTGACGAATAATGATTTCAATATGCTTACGTGAGATTGATGCACCCTGAAGGTCATACACCTTGTTGATTTCATCAACGATATATTCTTCTGCTTTTTCCTTACCACCATATTTTACAATTTCACTAATTTCAGCAGAACCATCAGTAAGCAATTCACCTTTTACAATCTTACTACCTGCCTTTACAAGAGGCTGACGTCGGAATGCAACAACGTATTCGATTTCATTTGATTTACCATCAACCTTTGAATCAGAGAGTACTTTGATGATTTTTTCTTTTCCATTATCTGTGATTTCGATCACTTCACCATTTGTCTGAGATACGATTGCTGGATTTTTTGGAATTCGTCGTTCAAAGATTTCTTCAACACGAGGAAGACCAGTTGTAATGTCGACTGTTGCGACACCACCGGCGTGGAATGTTCGAAGCGTCAACTGTGTACCTGGTTCACCAATAGCCTGAGCTGCAATAATACCAACAGCCTGACCACGTTCAATAAGACAGTTTCGTCCAAGGTCGAGACCATAACACATACGACAAATACCGTGCGTTACCTCACAAGAAAGTGGTGTACGAACAAAGGCTTCTGTGATGCCAGCTTTTTCGAGCATACGTGCATCTTCTTTCATGATAAGCGTACCCTTCTTGAACAAAACTTTTCCTTCTGTATCTTTAATATCAGCAAGCAAGACACGACCATTTACATATTTTGCAAATGAACCTTCAACTGCCTTGATGATTTTACCGTGCTTTGTACCACAATCTTCTTCTGTCACGATAACATCCTGCGCCACGTCAACGAGACGTCGAGTAAGGTACCCCGCCTTTGCTGTGTTAAGAGCCGTGTCGGCCGCACCCTTACGAGAACCGTGAGTTGTAATGAAGTACTCAAGAGGAGAAAGACCTTCGATATATGATGGAATAATTGGGAAATCAAGTGTTGCACCAGATGTGTTTACAATCAAACCTTTCATACCACACATCTGAACAAGACTACTCATGTTACCTCGAGCACCAGATGTGATGAGGTCGTATGTTGAACCACGTGTATCGAGCGTCGCAGGAATGTGTTTTTCAATATCTTTCTTTGCGTGTTCCCAGATTTCAATTACTTTCTGATATCGTTCATCTTCTGAGAGAAGACCTTCATTGAATTGATCTCGAACAACTTCTTCTTCTTTTCGTGCCTTCTGTACGATTTCCTTTTTCTCTACAGGAACACTTACGTTATCGATACCCCATGTAACACCAGAGTATGTTGCGTATTGGAAACCAAATTCTTTAATCTTGTCGAGAACTTTTGGAGTTGCATCGATACCATAATGCATGATGAGTTCATCCACAAGGAGTGACATACGCTTAATCGTGATTTCTTCATTCATGAATGGGAAATCATCAGGGAAAATACTATTGAAAAAGAGTCGTCCAACAGTTGTTTCAAATGGCTTACCTTCAAAACGAGCATATCGTTCTTTTTCACTACCGAGAACTTTAATCTTTGCACGGAATGTAATTGCACCTAAGTCAAATGCAGTAATTGCCTGGTTTGGGTTTGCAAATGCCATACCTTCACCTTTTTCTCCGTCAACTGATTTTGTCATCCAGTAACATCCGAGAATCATATCCATCTTTGGCATAACAATAGGAGCACCATCCTGAGGCTTGAGGAGGTTTTTATTTGATGCCATGTATGTACGAGCTTCAGCTTGTGCTGACTCTGACAATGGTACGTATACGGCCATCTGGTCTCCGTCGAAGTCGGCGTTGAATCCTGTACATACGAGTGGATGAACCTGAATAGCATTTCCTTCAATAAGGATAGGATTGAATGCTTGAATACCGAGACGGTGAAGTGTCGGAGCACGGTTCAAGAGAACATACTTACCACGAATTACTTCTTCGAGGATTGCCCATACTTCAGGAATACCTTCTTCGATAAGGCGGTTTGCTCCACGAATATTAAATGCGAGTTCTGTTTCAAGAATTTTTGAAATTACAAACGGACGGAAGAGTTCGAGTGCCATGTGCTTTGGAAGACCGCACTGATTGAGTTTCAAGTTTGGACCAACCACAATAACAGAACGACCAGAGTAGTCCACACGTTTACCGAGCAAGTTCTGACGGAAGAGACCTTGCTTTGATTTCAAGTTATCAGAAAGTGATTTGAGTGCGCGCTTCTGAGAAGATGAGACAGCTTGTGAATCATTTTGCTTCGCGATTGAGTTATCAATCAATGCGTCACACGCTTCTTGGAGAATACGCTTTTCGTTACGGAGGATTACATCAGGTGCACCGATTTCCTTCAACTTCTTGAGACGATTAT
>JAGOOZ010000039.1 GCA_017992215.1 Minisyncoccota bacterium | reverse complement strand
TGGAATGCTGGTATCAAAGCAGGGGACAAGATTATCCGTATCGACAAGACAACAACAAATGAGATGACAACAGAAAAGGCTATTAGTCTGATCCGTGGACCAAAAGGTACCGTTGTGACACTCACGATTTTGCGACCAGGTGAAAAGGTTACTCGTGAGATTAAGATCACTCGAGACACAATTGAGATTCCAACAATTGATACAGAGATAAAAGAAGGTGGAGTGTTTGTTATCAAGTTGTATAGCTTTACAGAAAACTCAGCAGAACTTTTCCAGGGTGCACTTCAGAAATTTGTTGATACTAGATCAGATAAATTAATTCTTGATTTACGTGGTAATCCGGGTGGATACCTTGATGCTGCTGTTGATATTTCTTCATGGTTTATCGACCAGGGCAAGGTAATCGTTACAGAAGATTTTGGAGATAATCGTAAACCATACGTACTTCGAAGTCATGGACCACGACTCTTTACTGATCAATTAAAATTTGTGGTGCTTGTAGATGGAGGGTCTGCTTCAGCCTCAGAGATTGTCGCAGGGGCACTCCGTGAACACAATATCGCAACGCTTGTCGGTGAGAAAACATTTGGTAAGGGTTCTGTTCAGGAACTCATACCAGTGACAGATACAACCTCACTCAAGGTGACTGTCGCTCACTGGCTCACGCCAAATGGTGTTTCTATCTCAACTGCTCAAGGTATCGAACCTGATGTAAAAGTATCAATGAGTCACAAAGATATTACCGATGGTGTAGATCCCCAAATGAAAAAGGCCATCGAAATCGTCACACGATAATATCAGTATTACTTATTATTTTTTTTCACTCCTTATGAAAGTTATCCTCTTGAAAGACATACCAAAAATTGGCAAGAAATATGAAGTAAAAGAATTCAAGCAAGGCTACGCGCAAAATGTACTCCTCGCAAAAGGTCTTGCCGAGATTGCAACACCACACGCACTCATGCTTCGTGATGCAGCACTTCGGAAATTACAGAACAAAGAAGATACAGAGCGTGCTACATTTGAAGAATCACTCCGCATCTGTGCATCACAGACAATAGAGATTTTTGCTCGTACCAATGAAAAAGGGCATCTTTTTAAAGCAGTGAGTGCTCGTGATGTTGCACAGGCAATCAAAGATGCGACAGGTATCACCTTTGATGAGCGTGCAATCAAAATGGATCCCTTGAAAGAATGTGGTACACATACGATTCGTATCACAGAAGGGAAGTTGGGCGGTGAATGTCAGATCCGTATCTCCCCACAGAAATAATATAAAATCCCCCGCATATGCGGGGGATTTTATATTGTGTATGTTTAGATGACGTGAACAACTTTTTTAACAGATGTTGTTCCATCAAAGTTGGTCTTACGCTTTGTGCCAAATTTGATAGTACCTTCTTTGAGTGCGAAGAGTGTATGGTCTTTACCAACACCAACGTTTGTACCAGGGAGGATTTTTGTACCACGCTGACGGATAATGATTGAACCAGCGTTAGCTTTTTCCCCAGCATAAAGCTTTGTACCTAAATACTGTGGATTTGAATCTGTTAAGTTTTTGGCTGAACCGCCGGCCTTTCTATGTGCCATATCGTGTTAATTCGCTAGGTTATAGCTTTTTAATCATTTATAATAAGTACGTATGAGTATACCTAATATAGTAAATAAAATCAAGGGTAGGGTAGGTATTGACAATATATCACTTTTGTATTTCTTTATAGTCCTTGGGGTAGGGGTAGGCTCATTTTCTCTTGGACGGCTTTCTGTCGTTTCAGTATCCACCAATCAAGCATTCTCTATAACATCTCAAGGTGCATCAGTAGGCTCTCTTTCTCGTGTATCTAGCGAGGGGATGCCGTATGTTGCCTCAAAAAATGGTAAACTATACTATACCGTGTCTTGTCCTCCTGCATCTCGGATTCTTCCTGAAAATAAAGTATGGTTTGCAACAACACGTGAAGCAGAGGGTATGGGATATCGACCATCATCTTCATGTGATTTCTAAAAGTACTATGAGATTATTTTTTCAAATTTTTATAATTATCTTTGTTCTCGGATCACTTTTTTTCTTGAAAGATGATCTTCGTCTTGCGTATACAAAAGCGTCTTCATATGTTCATGCCACATTTCCTACGGTGTTTCCTCAAGTGCAAGAAGAGGGTGATAGTGCATCAGGTGAGACAGAACAAACATTTTCTCTTCGTGCGCAA
Source organism: Minisyncoccota bacterium (assembly GCA_017992215.1). Lineage (GTDB taxonomy): Bacteria > Patescibacteriota > Minisyncoccia > Phycocordibacterales > UBA9973 > UBA8515. The sequence goes on along the minus strand of JAGOOZ010000039.1, from coordinate 1,743 downwards.
AAGGTTATCTCACTCGCACAATCGATTGAAACACCAGGTCCATTTCGTGCGCTTGATACATTTATTGCAGGCCAAACAAATCTCAATAGCGATGCAGTGATTCGATTTACAAATGAAGAGCGAGCCTCAGTTGCGAGCCTTCCTTCATTAAAAGAAAATACCGCACTCAATCTTTCTGCTCAAAAGAAACTTGAAGATATGTTCAAGGGACAATATTTCGAACACGTTTCTCCGTCAGGTGTTGGTGTGAGTGATCTCGGAAAATCAGTTGGGTATGAATACATTATCATGGGCGAGAATCTTGCTCTTGGTAATTTCAAGGACGACAGAGCACTCGTCGAAGCATGGATGACAAGTCCTGGTCACCGTGCAAATATTTTGCATTCACATTATTCTGAGATTGGTGTTGCAGTAGGAAAAGGTATCTTTGAAGGTCGGACTGTCTGGATGGCTGTACAGCATTTTGGTCTTCCAAAAGACGCATGTCCAAGTGCTGACCCTGTACTTTCTGGAGTGATTGGTCTCAACAAGAAAAAAATTGCATTACTTGAAGCAGATCTCGTACTTCGTCGTAAACAGATAGAGAGCGGTCTTGTCTATAGGGGACAGACACAAGATGAACAGGTTGATGTATATAATGATTTGGTTGCGACGTACAATGCATTAATTTTTGAAACAAAACAAAAAGTTTCAGAATATAATACACAAGTACAAACTTCAAATACCTGTATCGAAAATCACACGTCATAACAGAAGAGGAGTGGTGCACGGACAAAAGAGATATCTTTAAAGCGTATCTCTTTTAAAAGTATGAGAGTGTCGCACAATATATCTTTTACGACACTCATATATAAAAAATAAGCCGGCAATAGTATTGTTGCCGGCTTAGTCTTACTCTGTACTACCTTTGTCTCTCTGTGGTGCGTACATGCTGTTTCTAAATACATACGAGCGTGTCTACCCTGCCTTTATAACTTTCACTTTTACCCAATATCCCGGAAATGTTTTTTCTGGAGATTTTTGTGGTTGTGAGAGTGATATTAGAATCACATTGGCATTGAGGGTTGTTTCTATCTCGTAGTATTTACCTTTCGGTAATACACCAGGAGGTGTCACCCAGAGTCCTGTACCTGCCTTTTTGAGGATGTACGTATGCCCTGGTGCCACTTGGCTGATGTTTGTGATAAGCGTACCGGTACTGTCCGTGATGTACACTTCACCGTTTTTTTCACCAGTAATAGAATCAAACTTACCAATCTCTACCCAGCCAGTTAATTGTTTTTTGAGTGGCACTACAGTGGCCTTCTTTTTCTGCGTTGATTCTTGTGCGTGTGATTGTGTTGTCACACATACAAAAGAAAAAAGTGCTACACATAAGAAACGTGGCACCCAGTGCCCGAATCTTTTTTGATTTGTTTTGTTCATACGTTCGTGTATTTGTTATGTTTTGAATTTTACGTATTATAACAACATACGCACATACTGTCAAGTATGTGCGTATGGTTCTTTTTCTTTTCTTTTTTAACCAACAAAGGTGAGTGCGATACCCTTTTTACCTGCACGGCCAGTACGGCCGATACGGTGTACATAGGTATCATACGTTTGTGGTATCTCGTAGTTAATCACATGAGATACATCAGGAATATCAAGACCACGAGCAGCAACGTCTGTTGCAACGAGGATATTGATTTCATTTTCTTTAAATTTATTGAGTGTGCGAACACGTTCGTTATGACGTTTATC
>JAGOOZ010000038.1 GCA_017992215.1 Minisyncoccota bacterium | reverse complement strand
ATTCTCGCTTCTGTTCGAACTGATTTTGTTTTTCGGAAAGATTTAGATTTTGATGTATTTTTCAATGATATGATACGAGCACTCGATACGACTGCGCGTCTTTTACACAAAAAAGGTGCTGGTGCTCCCGAAGAAATATTTTGCGTACTCGCATCACCGTGGTATATCTCACAAACACGTGTCGTTCGTATGACAAAAGAAACACCATTTCTTTTTAGTCGTCGTATTGCTGATGATTTATTGAAACGAGAACTGACTGCACTTGTCGATGTCTATAACAAGAAATACGAAGGTACGGGGAGTACACCACTCATGATCGAGCATCATGTTATTGGTGTGAAATTAAACGGTTATACTGTCGATGACCCAATCGGCAAAAAGACAAAATCTCTCGAGATGGATGTGGTTATTTCACTTTCTCCAAAACAATGTGTTGAGAAAATCCGCGAAACTATTGATAGTATCTATCCTGGAATCAAGGGTTCATTTGCTTCATTTATGACATCTTCATACCTTGCAGTCCGAGATCATTTTGTAAGTCCTGAGTCGTATCTCCTTGTCGATGTTGGGAGTGAAGTGACCGATGTCGCTGTCGTCTCCGGTGGGGTTTTGCGTTCATCACTCTCGTTTCCTTTTGGTAAAAATACAATATTTAAATATATTTGTACCAAACAAAATATTGAACTCCGTGATGCACAAGAATTATTCTCTCTCTACTGTACAGGTACACTTGCCCCAGCAAAAAAGCAGGCACATGAGGCTCTTTTTGAATCAATTAAACATTCGTGGAGTGGGGCATTTTATCAATCAGTCACAGATTTAAAATATTCACTTGGATTGCCTGCGACTGTGTTCCTGACTGCAGATGCTGATAGTATTCTCTGGTTTGCGCAGGTTCTCGAAAGTGAATCATATATACAATCATTGCTCCTTTCTCATCGGTCAAATGTGATTTCATTGTCAGGGTCACAATTTATCAATGTTTGCAATGTGAGAGATGGTTCCTGTGACCCATTTTTAATGATTGAAGCAATTGCCTTTACTAAAAGACAAAATTCGTAATTGTATGGCAAAGAAAATCTTACAAGATATACACATCAGAGGTTCTCGCGGTGAAAGCGAGCATGTTACGAGAATCACTCGCAAGGAGTACTACAGACCTGAACAAGAAGAGCCCCGTGAAATTTTGGAATCAAACCCTATTGATGATATTGAAATACCAGGTGAAATAGATATCGACATGGCAGGTGTCGATGAAGAGTCTTCATTCGAATCATCAGAAACAGTACCTGTTCGTTCTCGAGTTGTTGATTTTGATGAAGACACAGACACAAGTGATGAAGTACCTTCTCTTCGACCTCGACGTATTGCGTCTGATATGAAGGTGCGTTCTTCTCGTGAATCAAATCCTCTTTCAGCTCTTCCTGTGGTACATACACGACTCTCTCAACCACAAATTCCAGATACGACACCAGAGGTGTCTCGAGTGTTACAATTTTCTTTTCGCCCTCTTATTCCAAATATTCCACGAAAAACACTTTTTATTATCGGTGGAAGCATCATTGCCCTCGTATTTCTCGTGTGGCTCTTGTCTTTCTTTGAGAAAGCCCACGTGACGATACAGTCAAAAGAAAAAGAATTAAATCTTGTAGGAACGACATTTACTGCAACAAAAAATACGAATGCACCTATTTCATTTGAAATTATGGTTTTCTCTGATGAAGAGAAGAAGGATATGACCCTGCTTGATTCGATGGATGTATCAATCAAAGCAAAAGGAGAGGTGACGCTCTATAATGAATACAGTTCAAAACCCCTCAAGATAGCCGCGGGGACATTTATCGCAGATGCAAGCGGTAAGGCATACACGCTTGATTCGACAGTGACGATTCCAGGCTTTACATTAAACAAAACAACAGTCATACCAGGACAGATTACCGTACGAGCAACATCATTTTTACCAGGTGATGCATACAATACAACATCAAATACATTTACCGTTACATCCTTTAAGAAAGACCCCGTAAAATTTAAAAAAGTATACGCACGGTTAAAGACTGCTTTTGCTGGTGGTGCACAGGGGCTCGTCTATGTGGCAACAGATAGAGATAAGGCAATGCTTCAAGCATATGCACTTTCGACATTTAAAAACTCTCTCGTCAAAAAGGTTCAAGCACAGGTTCCAAAGGGCTATATTTTGTACCCCAATGCTTCATCATTTGTACATACGATTGATTCTGAAATCACTTCAAAAACTCCACAGGCAAAAATCGCTATCAAGGGTACGCTTTCAGCAGTACTCTTGAGAGAAGTTGACCTTTCTCGGGCATTGATTGGAAAAGTATTACCTAAAGCATCTCCATCTGAAATCAATCAAATATATCTTGATAATATTGAACTTTTATCTTTTGATTTTGTTCCTTCGGGGCAAGTTATTTCAAAAACACTCCAAACAGTGTCGTTTAAACTCTCGGGTTCTGTTCATGCCGAGTGGCAACCAAAAACAAGTGAAATACTGACAGGCTTACTCGGTGCAGACAAGGATTCTGTGAGTCATATTTTTGCAAAAGATCCTGGAGTGGGGAGTGCACACGTTACTATTTTCCCTCCATGGCAGTCTCGTATTCCAAATGAAGCGTCTCGTATTGTTATAACCACAGAATAACATTGACGAACAAGCATAAATTTGATATCATATTTTTTAGTACATGAATCAGAAAGACGACAACAATACTGTCATCGGAACAGTAACAGAGGCCCTTCCAAATACGCTTTTTCGAGTGGATATTGGTGAAGGGAAAATCCTCGTGTGTTACCTTGCAGGAAAGATGCGAATGCATCGAATCAAAGTCCTTCTCGGAGACAAAGTTGAAGTCCTTCTCGATTCATACGGTGGAAAGGGGCGTATCATAAAGCGAATGTAATAGATACCCCTTGCTTTTTTTAGTTCTATAGTGTATTATGGTCCGACAACTGATTGCATGAACTATACAGGGTAAAAGCCCTTTATTTTTCTTTCGCATTTATTTATATGAAAATCAAAGCTGCAGTTAAAAAAATTTGTTCAACGTGTAAAATGGTTAAACGGAAAGGTCATCTCCGTGTCATTTGTGATAACCCTAAGCATAAGCAAAAACAATAAAATTATCTATGAGAATCCTCGGTATTACTATTCCAAATAACAAGCATTTAGATATTGGCCTTACTGCTCTCTATGGTATTGGTCGTTCTCGTGCATTAAAAATCCTCAAAGAAGCTGGTGTTGATCATACACTCAAAGGTGATGCAATCACTCTCGATCAGGAAAATGCTATTCGTAAGATTATTGAAACAATGTCTATCGAAGGCTCACTCAAGCGTGAAATCTCAGCAAACATCAAGCGTTTGAAAGATATCAAAGCATACCGTGGAGTTCGACACATGAAAAAGCTCCCTGTCTATGGACAGCGTACAAAGACTAACTCTCGAACTGTCCGCGGAAATGTCCGAAAGACAATGGCAAGTGGTCGCCGAAAGGAAAGTAAGACATAGCATCACACTACTCGACGTATATCAACGCAAATTAATACAAAACACATGGGAAAGACTAAAGACACAAATAAAGAAGAAACAACTGATACAACAGCCCCAACAGCTGAGGTTGTTGTTGCAAAGACAAGTGGAAAAGCTCCAAAGAAAAAGATTGTTGCAGGTACACTTCACGTAGAAGCAACATTCAACAACACAAAGGTTGTTCTCTCTGATAAAGATGGCAATACACTCTTTTGGACATCAGCAGGTTCTCTTGGTTTCCGTGGTGCAAAAAAGGGTACTCCATTTGCTGCTTCAAAAGCAGGTTCTATTATTGGTGAAAAAGCAAAAGCGCTTGGTATCAAAGAAGTTGATGTTATCGTAAAAGGTGTCGGGTCTGGTCGTGAACCAACAATCCGTGCATTTATGGCTTATGATATCGATATCTCAGCTATCCGTGATATGACTCCAGTCCCACACAACGGACCAAAGCCAAAGAAGCCTCGCCGAGTATAA
>JAGOOZ010000037.1 GCA_017992215.1 Minisyncoccota bacterium | reverse complement strand
GAAATTTTCTCATATCAAAAAATTGATACTGATTTTATTTACGCAGAGCATAAAAAATAATATTTTTTTCGAACGCATGCTTGAAACTCTGTCAAACATGTGCTTGATTATGGAAAAAACTTGCACGAGTGAGTGAAAGGAGTATAGTTGAGGTAGGGTTATTGACGATGTATTACCTAGAACATATTTTTTGTAGGGGATAGTATGTTTTACTACAGTGCCGTACGCATTATTATCGTGAACGAATCTGTAGTATCCACCATCCCACGTGGCCTAACGCTATGGTAATCTTCTGTTGATAGTCCTAATAAGAAATCTCTTCACATGTGTGAGGAGATTTTTCATATCTGCTCGGCTATTTTAGTATTTGCGTGTATACTATCTATATATGCTGAATGAAAAAAATCTAAAACTTACATTTTGTTCTGGTGCGGGTACTGTAACGGGTGCGAATTTTCTTCTTGAGGGAAATGGCAAGAAATTCCTCGTTGATTGTGGTCTTCTTCAGGGGACAAAACTTGCCGATGATGTAAACTGGGAACCATTTACCTACGACCCAAAAGAAATTGATATCTTATTTGTCACACATGCTCATATTGATCACATCGGGCGTATTCCAAAACTTATTCACGATGGATTTAGTGGCAGAATTATTTCAACAATACCAACAAAAGATATTGCGGGTGAAATGTTGATAGATACGATTCAGATTCTATCTCACGACAAGGAGAATCACCTCGATGAAATGTATAATCTCGATATTCTAAAGAAGATTTCTGATATGTGGGAGGGGATTGAGTATCACCAGACACTCAATGTTGATCATGGGTTTCAATTTTCCTTCAAAGACTCTGGGCATATTCTTGGTTCAGGAATGCTCAAGGTTGTCTATGAAGGTACCGAAATTATTTTTACAGGAGACCTCGGCAACTCGCCGTCTCCGATTATTCGTGATACCGAAGAACTCAATCAGGCAAATTATCTTATTATGGAGTCAGTCTATGGTGATCGTAATCATGAAAATCGTGAACTTCGTAAGGAAAATTTTAAGCGGGTTATTCTTGATAATTACAATCGCAAGGGTGCACTTATTATCCCAACGTTTTCTCTCGAGCGTGCACAAGAACTTCTTTTTGAAATCAATTTACTTGTAGAGAAAAAGGAAATACCCGTAATGCCAATCTTTCTTGATTCACCACTCGCAATCAAACTGACAAAAGTATACAAGAAACACAAGAGTTATTTTAATGATGTTACCAAGCGTATCATTGCAGACGGTGATGATATTTTCAATTTCCCAGGATTTCACCAGACAGAACAAACTCAAGATTCAAAGGATATTTTGCGAGTTCCAAATCCAAAGATTATTATGGCGGGAAGTGGAATGTCTAACGGTGGGCGTATTATTCATCACGAGAAGAATTATTTACCCGATGCAAACAACACGATTCTTCTTGTGGGGTATCAATCTGCGGGGACACTTGGTAGATTGATTCAAGACGGGGTAAAAATGCTTCGTATTCAAGGTGAGGAGATACCACTTCGTGCTCGTATCGAAAAGATTAATGGGTATTCAGGACACAAAGACTCTGATCATCTTCTTGAATTTGTTTCAAAAACTGCGCATACTCTCAGAAAAGTTTTTGTGGTTATGGGTGAACCAAAATCAGCATTGTTTCTTGCTCAGAAATTACACGATAATCTCGGTATTGATGTGATGGTTCCAGATAAAAATGACAGTGTTATCCTTTCCTGTGGTACCAAATAATGAATACACAAAATCAAAAAACAGAATATTTGTGCTACAACGGTCCTATCGGTGATGGTAATGCCAATAATCATCTCAAATTAAAAATAGGTATCTCTGGTGCTGCCGAGACTGGAACATGTGGTATTCACGCACTTGATCAGTCAAAAGAATTAGGAAGAGAGATTATTCGTCAGGGTGGTATTTTAGTAACAGGTGCAACTCATGGTTTTCCATTATGGAGTGCAATGGGTGCAAAAGAAGAACATGGTGTCTCTCTCGGCATTTCTCCTGCTTCAAATGCTCGTGAGCATGTTGATACATATCGTCTTCCTCTTGAATATATGGATTTGATTATCTATACAGGGTTTGGTTTTTCAGGGCGAGATCTTCTTTTTACTCGAAGTTGTGATGCAGTTATTATTGGATGTGGTCGTATTGGTACCGTGCATGAATTCACAATTGCATTTGAAGATGGTAAACCGATTGGAGTGCTTGAGGGGGAGTGGACAATGGCAGAGACCATCAAGGATATTATCGCTCGAGCACAGAGACCGAACGACTATATTGTTTTTGATACTGATCCAAAGGCACTCGTCAGTAAAGTTATTGAGTGCGTAAAAAGGAAGCAAAAACAAGAATCTACCTTGCAATAAATACAGATTCTTTCTTTTTGAAATCTGTCTGTGATATACTAAAGACAGTCTTATTTATAGAGTCTTGGTATCCTATATATGCAAAAAAATAAATTTATTACATTCATAAAATCTCGCTGGACTCGTATTCTCTCAATCCTTTTCTTTCTCTTTTTGGGTGGTACCTATCTGTATATTTTTGCGAGCCCACCAACAACTGTATACACACCAGGGGAGACACTTGATCCAAACTGTGAACCAGGGGAGACAAATTGTACTGTTGGTATTTATCCGACATACACAAATGCGAATCCTTCGACGATTACTGCGGGTGGTATTTCCTCGGGGTCAACATTTTCTGCAAAAACATTCCAAGAAATGTTCGACCTTCTTTTATATCCATATGTTGCAATAAGTTCAAACCTCTCTGCGTCACTTTCTCTTTCAGGAGAATCAAGTCGCGAGGTTGGTGATACAGCTCCGATTGTACTTTCATGGAGTGCGGCAAAATCTTCAACTGATAGTAATGGTAAATCATTCTTTATTTATGGAGCAAGTGCTATGTTTTTCCCCTCAGGTTCAAGTGAATCATCTGGTACTGCACCTGCATCGAGTATCACTGCAGGTTCTGGGGTCGCATCTCCATCAGGGAGTGTTACGTATACGGCACCGACATCGCGTGATACAAATGGTGGAACAGGTACTTTTTACTATACAATCTATCCATGTTCTGCATTGCAAACAAGCGCAGGTACATGTACTCAGTCAGACGAATCTGGTGCATACAACACTGGCAATCCACCAGCAAACCCAGACAATGTAACCAGTGGTTCTGTCACGGTGACATACAGATATCCATTGTTTTATGGTTCATCAACGACGGCCATACCAGACTCATCTATTTTTAGTAGTCTTATAAAGACCGTTGCACTTTCTGGTCGTTCTGGTATTGGTAATACATGGAATACTACAACAAGTAATCATTATACGTATTTTGCATGGCCTGTGTCGTACGACAATACGTGTTTGTACGCATCTGGTGGAACAAATGTATGTTTCAATGCTAATGATGCTAATGGTGCTTCGGTTTCTGACTTTGTTCGGTATTCAATCACGTACACATTACCAAACTCTGCAACAGTTTCGTATTATGTGTATCGTTCAGCAAACCCTCTTTCTGGATCGAATGCCCGATATTACGTATTTTAAGAGAATATAGATAGCGATGAAGAAAGGAATTATCATTACACGAATAAGTACGGTTGTTTTAATCATGGTAATGGTCGGATTCTTTTTGTATAGCAGTGTGTCTGCTACTCCAACGTCACTTCCAGGTATTTATTTTGGAAGTACAATGACTCCTGGTAATACAGCCTCTACCTTTGCACTCGCAGATACAAACTACCTGAAAGGAGGTCATATGCAGGTTTCAAACAGAGCGGCACTTCTCAATACTGGTGATTCAGATAATCAGACGATAACTCTTGCTCGTCGGTCTCTTGGTATGCTTGTAACTGTTCGTGATGATACGGGTGGGACAGGAGAGACTAATGTCACATATCGATTAGTTTCAGAGCCCGGAACAGCATCTACCTCGGCTTCTGATTGGAAAGTTGTTACACCAGGGACATCGAGTTGGGTCTCTGGGCAATATCTGACAACGGACGGAAGTGGTAATTTTTCTTGGGGAACACCATCAGGTACTGGTGGTGGGCTCGATGCTGATCTTAGTAATCTCGATGCAACAACTGCCATCAACTCCTCCCTCCTCCCCGGTACTACAAACTCAATCAATCTCGGTTCTGCAACAAAAACATGGAAAACACTCTTCTTGAGTTCAGAAGGAAGTATCAATTTCAATGCAAGTTCACTCACTATTTCATACACATCAGCAACAAACAGACTAACCTTTGTCGGAGACAGTTTCGTCTTTCCAACAACAGGAATCACTATTGGTTCTTCATCTCCATTTTCTGATTCAGCAGGTACACTGACACTTCAGAATG
>JAGOOZ010000036.1 GCA_017992215.1 Minisyncoccota bacterium | reverse complement strand
ACAGAATCTATCTCTTGAAAACCAGCAACATGGAACGAAACGTCTGATTGCAAGCCTTCAAGATTTTTCTCTGCTCGAGGAAGCGCATCGGCATCGAGATCAAGTCCAATGACTTTCACCGTAGAGCCAAAACGCATCACGATCTCACGTGTGTGACCTCCGCCACCAAGCGTACCGTCAACGATAATATCTCCGGTGTGTATGTCCAGTCCGTCGATAGTCTCGTTTTTAAGTACAGAAATATGAGTCATATTAAAGAACACCTATTTGCCCTAATTTATCTGCAAGGGCGTCAGCCTGCTTTTCAACCACTTTTTTATAATCGTTCCAGGCTTTTTCATTCCAGATTTCTGCGCGGTTCTGTACACCAATCACCACAACCTTACTGGTAAGCCCTGAACGAATTTTTAAATTTTCCGGGATTAATATTCGGCCGTTTGAATCAACATCGAGGCTCTGTGCCTGACCAAACATAAATCGCGAAAAACTTCTGTTATCACTTGCAAGCATTGATGAATCAGAGAGTTTCTCTGATATCTTCTCCCACTCTTTATGCGTAAACAATGAGAGACAGTTATCAAGCCCTGGAGCAATCACAACACGCTTCCCCATCGCAGTGCGGAATTTAACTGGCAGTGACATGCGATTCTTGTCGTCGAGCGTATGTGTGTATTCTCCGATTAACATAGTGATTTTCAGGTGAAATTTTATTTACCACTTCATCCCACCTGCTTTAATTATAAACCACTTCATCCCACATCGCAAACAAAAACCCCACTCGATATGTGGATAAGTACCCGAGGATTATTGGACAAAAAAATAATTAAATTGTATGATTTAAAAAATAAATTATAGGAGGTATGTATGTCTCAATTCTGGAATGTAAGGATACATCCAAACAGAAAAAGTCGGGGTAATGTAATCCCCATATCAGCTATTCTTGATCGTTGGCTTACTATGTATGGTAAACGAACACCCGAACTTATCGGATTATCGTTTTAATACTAATCAAGCAAAAAATCTGTGGATTTATCCAAAAGCCCCATACGTGTGTACGGGGCTTTTATCTTTTGTATTTTAATTATTCTCTTTTGGCTTCATGAGTGGAAAGAGTTGTGTCTCACGAATCGGCTTGTCTACAAGAAATGCAAAGAGGCGTTCACCAAATCCAAAACCACATGTCGGAGGCATACCGTGTTCGAGCATTTCTACGAATTCCCATTCGGGCATCATCGCTTCATCATCTCCACGATCAATCAATGCTTGCTGAGCCTCGAATCGTTCACGCTGGTCTATTGGGTCATTGAGCTCAGAGAATCCATTGCCTATTTCACTCCCTGCAATAATCACCTGGAATCGTTCGGTAAGGTCGGGATTGTCTTCACATGCTTTTGCAAGAGGAGAAACAATTTTCGGATGATGCACGAGAAATGCTGGACCACTAATATTCTTGCGACAATATTTCCAAAGTGTATCCATCAATCGTTCGCGATTGTTGCCGTCGTATTTTACACCGAGCTCATCGAGCTTGTGTGACATCTCTTTCTCTGTTGCAGAAAGAACATCGACACCTGTCTGTGCGAGAACTTCAGTTCGATAATCAATGATTTTCCATTCATCAGCAAAATCAAAACTATGTCCGCGAGTAGTGAACTTTGTCGTACCGAATACTTCGAGTGCAATCGTAGTGTAGAGCTCCTGTGCAAGCTTCATACCGTCTTTATAGTTGGCATACGCCATATAGAATTCCATGTTCGTAAATTCTTGAATATGTTCAGGACTACTACCTTCATTGCGATAGGCACGGCCAATTTCAAATGTTTTTGGAAATCCTGCAGACATCAGACGCTTCTGCCAGAGTTCGCCAATAGAAATACGAAGAAATACATTGATATCAAAATCCTTGTGATGCGTCTTGAATGGATTTGCTTCTGCACCACCAGTCGTAACTTCGAGTGTTGGAGTTTCTACTTCGAGAAAGCCGTGTGATTTCAAAAAAGTACGTGTGACTTCCCAGAATCGTGATTTCTTTTCGAACATTTCACGTAAGTCTTCACTTGTAAAAATATCTAAATACCGTTTACGAAAACGTTCTTCAATATCTTGAAGTCCATTCCATTTGTCTGGTAATGGTGCGAGAGCCTTGGTAAGCATTCTCCAGCTTGTCACCGCGAGTGTTTGTTGTTCTGTCTTTGTAGTAAAAAGTGTACCTGTCACCTCGACAAAATCCGCACCATCTACCGTATCGCGGAAAAGTTCAAATTGTTCATCAGAGAGATCACCCTTTTTTACGAGACCCTGAAAGAGCGCCGTGCCATCAGTAAAATTAAAAAAGATAAGTGCACCTTGCCCGCGGATTGTAGTCACACGACCAGCAAGTGTCACAGAAGTACCTGCAGATGCAAGTAAATCAAAACCATCAATTACTTCATGAATCGTATGTGTACGAAACGAAGATGCAGTAAAAGGATTCATTCCTGCATTTTGTAAAATATTTATTTTTTCGAGACGAGCCTGTCGTAATTCTTCAAGTGATGCCATAGGCTCTATTGTATATCAACGAGTGTGTATTTGACTAGACCTTTTGGAGTTGAGATAGAGACAACATCACCTTTTGATTTACCAAAAATAGCTTCACCGAGCGGTGATTTGTGAGAAATTTTATTTTGAGCCATATCTGCTTCTTCAGCACCAACAATACTGTATGTTGTGGTATCTTTTGAACCTTCCTTGCGAACAGAGACTGTTGTCCCAATCTCAACTTTTGTACTGTGATGTCTTTTTACAACAACCGCAGATTGCAAGATGTATTCAATCTGATTAATACGGTCTTCTGTTTTACCCTGATCTTCTCGAGCTTGATGATATTCTGCATTTTCAGACAAATCACCAAGAGCCTTGGCTGCCTCGAGCGCCTCAATAATCTCCTTTCGCTTTACCGTCTTTAGGGTTTTAAGCTCTTCGAGGAGTGCTTGCTTCTTTTCTTCAGTTATATAACTTGTCTGATCCATACAGATATATATTATTTTATATACGCCGATTATACGTTTTTAGAGGTCATAAGTCAAAGAAACCTACTTGACATATTCCGGTGTATATAGCTTCATATAATCAAGCACTTCAGCCATTACACGTGTCGCATTTCCCGATGCAGACTTTGGACCACGCTCCATAAGCACAACAAACACATAGCGTGGTTTTTCATACGGAAAGAATCCGACGATCCATGAGTTTGTATTGGTATTACCATATCCAACCTGTGCAGTACCCGACTTTGCTGCGACTTCTATCCCCGGAAGATTGAGTGCTTTACCTGTCCCCTCAGTAACAACATCACGCATACCCTCTTTTACAATCTTCATCTTTGCACTATCAATAGGAATCTGTGTAATTTTTGAAGCATAGACTTCATCATTGTGTAATACATGTGGTGTCGGTAATATTCCATCAGTTGCAATACCTGCTACGGCACGAGCCATCTGAAGTGGAGTCACCTGAAATCCATATTGTCCGATTGAAGTGTTGTACGTATCACCAACACGCCATGGTTCACCTTTAAATGTCTGTGCCTTCCATTCTGGTGTTGGGATAATACCTGCTTTTTCTCCACCGAGGTCTATTCCTGTCTTATCTCCAATACCAAATAATTTTGAATACATATCAATTTTTAGAATACCGAGACCTTTTTGATCTTGATACCCTCCACCGATTTGATAGAAATAAATGTCAGATGATATTGCAATTGCTTTTCGCATGTCTACATATCCAAAGACATCGTGGTCTTTGAAAATAGAAACCTTATCAGGAAAATACGGATTTGGAATTGATAATGTTCCATTTGCAAGAATACGTTTGAGTGGGCTAATAATATCTTCAACAAGTGCACCATACGCAAAAAATGGCTTCACGATAGACCCTGGTGTATACAACCCAGAAATAGAGCGATTCAAAAAGACCTTTCGTTTGTCAGAAAAATACCCACTGATTGTTTTCTTGTCAGTTCGTTCAGAGAGAATATTTGCATTGTATTCTGGATAACTCACCATTGTCAGGATTTCTCCTGTCCACGCATCCATGATAATACCCGAACCACCCGAGAATGATGAACTGTGTGCCATGGCAGAAATAGAATCATGCATCTTTTTCTGTATTCGTGCATCGACGGCAAGTGTGAGTGTCTTGCCTTGCTGTGGAGGCGAAACAATATTTTCAGATTGAATATCTCCCGCTACATCTGTTTCTGTTATCCGCATACCATTTACGCCAGTGAGCACATCATTGTAGGCTTTTTCAACACCATCACGTCCAATAAAAATATCTTGCCAGTATCGTCCAGATGAATCTTTTGCAGGAGGACTGACGTACCCTAGGAGTAAACTAAAACCGGGGTCTTTGATATAGGCACGAATCGGTGAAGAAAATTTATTAATATCAGAAGGATTCCAAATATTCCACGCAAGAAGCGTACCAGTACGAT
>JAGOOZ010000035.1 GCA_017992215.1 Minisyncoccota bacterium | reverse complement strand
TCGGTGGACCGCACGAGAACAATATCGCAGCGGTAGCTGTTGCTCTCGCTGAAGCATCTCGACCTGATTTTAAAACATACGCGAAGCAAGTGGTGAAGAATGCAAAAATACTTGCAAAAGAATTAGGAAAACTCGGCTGGCATGTTATTTCTGGAGGGACAGATTCACATCTCATACTTTTAGATACATGGATGGACGGGAAAGGTGTTTCTGGTAGAGAGGCAAGTATGCGACTTGAAAAAGCAGGGATTATTGTAAACATGAACACAATCCCCGGAGACACTCGCGGTGTTATGGATCCATCTGGTATTCGTCTCGGCACCTGTGCAGAAACAACACGAGGCAAAAAAGAAAAAGACATGATTAAAATCGCTGGCATGATTGATAAGGTGTTGCGCTGGAAGAAACCAACTTCTCGGAAATAATATGATTGAAGTAGAGAAAAAATTTCAACCGACTAAAGAACAATTAGAAAAACTCCTCGAAGGTGCAGAATTTCTTGGTGAGAAAATAAATCACGATGTGTACTACGATTATGATGATTTGCGATTATTTCGTGATGACATCAAACTTCGAAATAGAAATGGTGATTTTGAACTCAAGATTGGTAAAAAAATAGGGACCACAGATACTGAGACCATAAGTCATGAAATTGAAGATGAAGAAGAAATCAAAAAGTATCTCGGTATTGCTATTCCACTCGAGCAACACATAAAAGAAAACATGGTTGTTTTTTCTGACTATGTAAATAATCGTAAGAAATATAAAAAGGGGGAATTTGTTATTGATTTAGATTCTATGGATTTTGGGTATGAACTTTGTGAGGTCGAGTTACTGGTCGACAGCGAAGAAAAAGCAAAAGAAGCATCAGATGCAATTCTTGCTTTTGTAAAACAGTTCGGTATAGAGATACAAAAGATTCCTTCAAAAAGAGATGTCTATCTTCGTCTCAAAAAACCAGAACTATATGAAAAAATTAATGGTTTTAAGAAATAAAATGGAACAAGAAAATAACAAACCAAAAGTTGGTGTTGGTGTATTGATTTTTAAAGAGGGCAAGATTTTGCTTGGTAAACGAAAGGGGTCTCATGGAGAAGGAGAGTATTCTTTTCCGGGTGGGCATCTTGAATATATGGAATCATTTGAAGAGTGTGCAGAGAGAGAAACAATGGAGGAGGCAGGTATTCGTATTACAAATATCAGATTTCAATTTCTTTCAAATGTAACCGCTTATAAACCAAAGCACTATGTTCACGTTGGGGTGATTGCTGATTGGGAAAGTGGAGAGCCAGAGATAATGGAACCTGAGAAATGTGAATCATGGGGTTGGTATGATGTCGACAATTTACCAGCACCTTTGTTTTATATGTGCCAACAGTCAATCGAGGTATTAAAAACAAAAGAAATTTATATAAAATGAAAAAAGGAAAACTCATAGTTATAGATGGTACAGATGGAAGTGGAAAGGCAACACAGGTTGAGATTCTTCGTACACGACTAATAAAGGAGGGTAAAAAAGTAAAGGTTGTTGATTTTCCCGAATACTACAAAAATTTTTTTGGTGGATTTATCGCGAATTGCTTACGTGAGCAATACTATAATTGGGTGAATGTTCATCCGAAAATCGCCTCAATCGCATATGCGGCTGATCGATGGGAGTCAAAAGAAGAACTAGAGAAGTGGCTTGCGAAAGGGTATATAGTTATTGCTAATAGATATGTATCAGCGAATCAGATTCATCAAGGAGGCAAGATTAAAAATTCCAAGAAAAGAAAAGATTTTTTACAATGGCTTGATAAAATGGAATATGAAGTTTTTAAAATTCCAAGACCCGATATTGTATTTTATCTCGAAGTGCCGATACGGTTTACCCAAAAAATGATGGCTGAGCGCGATCAAGCTAATGCTCGCCAGTATCTAAGACGAAAAACAGATGTTCATGAGAATGATACAGCGTTTTTAGAAAATTCTCGCAAAAGCGCACTTAAATTAATAAAAGAAATCAATAATTTTGTGAAAGTAAGTTGTGTGTCTAAAGGAAAGATTTTGTCACGAGAGGCAATACATGAGGAGGTATATAATCACGTGAAAAAAGTTTTGAAATAATATGAGAATCAAAGTTAAAAAATTAAAAGACGATGCGAAACTGCCGACGTATGCACACCCCGGGGATGTCGGTATGGATATGTATGCGATGGAGACAGTCACGATTCCTCCGATGGGGCATCATATATTTTGGCACGGCTTTGCGCTTGAATTTGCGGAAGGGTACGCAGGTATCGTTAAAGACAAATCAAGTATTTCAAAAGCAGGACTTCATACTATGGGTGGAGTATATGATGCGGGATATCGCGGTGAGTACAATACACACCTCGTGAACCTCTCTAGTGAACCATATACCGTAGAAGAGGGTGATAAAGTTGGACAGCTTGTTATCCTACCTGTCGTCATAGCAGAATTAGAACGAGTCGAAACGCTTAGCGAATCGACTCGTGGTGAAAATGGATTTGGTAGTACAGGCAAGAAATAGATTACTCAGCTTCTTTTGTGGAGCCGTGTTGTTCTAAGTCTTTTCTTTCGTACACTTCCTCCATTTTTTCTTCAGGAATTTCAGCTTCGTGTTCATGAACACTTTGCTCGCTTTTTTGTTCAGGAGCTTCTTGGGCTTCCTGTCTGTCTGGAGGAAATGTATTTTTTATTACCTGTTCCATATACATATAGTGCGCCTCATCAATCACTGTGTCAACATATTTCTAGAAATATGCTACAGTACCAATATAAATGATACGGAATGATATTATAGAATCAATACGAAAAGCCCTTCAAAATCTCGGTATTTCGGCTGGGATTATTTCCCTCGAACACCCCTCTGATTTAAGCAATGGTGACTATTCGACAAATGTCGCAATGGCGTATGCTAAGCAATCTGGTACAAATCCTCGTGCACTTGCAGAACAAATAAAAACTGAACTTGAAAAAGAACTTCCAAAAGAAATTGAAAAAGTAGAAGTTGCTGGTGCGGGATTTATTAATTTTTATTTATCTCGTCAGTTTTTTGCTGATTCAATATCTGAAATCGTAAAACAAAATCAAAACTGGGGTAAGAATACTATTCTTGTAGGAAAAAAGGTAATGGTAGAGTATACCCAGCCAAACCCGTTCAAACCATTTCATATTGGGCACTTGATGAGTAATGCCATCGGTGAATCTATTTCTCGTGTTGTCGAATTCTCGGGCGCGAAAACTATCCGTGCGAATTATCAAGGTGATGTGGGTCTACATGTTGCAAAGGCAATCTACGGACTGCAGAAATTTGGCATGCCTGATACTTCAAAATCTGTTTCAGAACAAGCGCAATATATTGGTGAGCAATACGCGAAAGGTAGTGATGAATATGAAAATAACCCCGAAGCTAAAACGGAAATAGATGCTATCAATAAAAAAGTGTATGACCATAGTGATGAAAAGATAAATGAAATATATGACTGGGGACGAAAGGTGACACTCGATGCCTTCGAAGAAATCTACAAAATACTCGGAACAAAATTTGATCATTATTTCTTTGAAAGTGAAATGGCGCTTATCGGCGAGAAAATTGTTCGTGCAAATGTACCGAATGTATTTGAAGAGTCTGAGGGTGCGATTGTTTTCCACGCAGAAAAATACAATCCCAAACTTCATACACGTGTATTTATCACATCTGGGGGTATTCCACTATATGAAGCAAAAGAGATTGGTCTCACAATGACCAAGTTTGAAAAAGAGAATCCTGATCTATCTATTACGACTACTGCTATCGAGCAAGGTGAATACATGAAAGTCGTTCAGCAGGCTATTTCACTGATGCACCCAGAACTCGAATCTCGAATGAAGCATATTACGCACGGCATGATGCGTCTTGCGACAGGCAAGATGTCTTCACGAAAAGGAAATGTGATTACTGGTGAATCACTTCTTCGAGATTCGATGGATATCGTTCGAGAAAAAGTTGCCGAGAGGGAACTCTCTGCAGAAGAAAAAGAAACTATCACTCGTATTGTCGGAGTGTCCGCATTAAAATATTCTATACTTCGGTCTTCGCTTGGTAGTGATATCGTGTATGATTTTGAAAAATCTATTTCGTTTGACGGTGACTCAGGTCCGTATCTGCAATACACTGCTGTCCGTGCACAGTCGATTATAAAAAAAGCAGAAGCGGGCGGTGTTACTTCTGGGGTTTTAGATATTCCAGAAGAAATGACCGTACTCGAGCGAACACTCTATCGTTTTCCTGAAGTTATTTCTCATTCATATACTGAACTCGAACCACATCATATTGCGACGTATCTCACTGAACTCGCAAGTGCGTTTAATTCGTTTTATGCAAATACGGTAATCATAGATAAAGACAATTCTTTTGCTCCATATCGTGTGTTACTCGTGGAAGCATTTCATCAGACGATGAAAAATGGGCTTTGGTTGCTTGGTATTGAAACTCCAGAGAAGATGTAAAAA
>JAGOOZ010000034.1 GCA_017992215.1 Minisyncoccota bacterium | reverse complement strand
GAATAAAATAAAACCCATACATTGTATGGGTTTTATTTTATTGACTTAATATGTATTTTGTGATATAATACACACAAATTAATATACCGAATATGAACGAAATGATCAGTTTTTTGAAAGACAATGGGTATGTGTCAGAAGTACGCATATACGAAGATACTCGTCATGTGACACGCATCCATCCGTCAGATGTACCCGATGCCGTATCGGAGTGGATGCCATTTTTTGTAAACTTCCTGCAATCACCAATACTTATCGATGGGTATGAAGATAATGTGAATGGAGTTGTTAAAAAGGATTTTCGTAAAGAGAGACGTGCATCGTTACGTGAAAAAGATGTTGCACTCTATCAATTTTACGAAAGCAATAAGCTTCATGCGAGTAATATATCATACCAGTTGTTTATTCTCGATATGATACATGAATCTTGCCCCATGAATATCGAGCTTAAAAAAGAGTTTGATGAGATTGTCGCTATCCTATGTAGTGATCCTACCACACATTTTGTTGATCAGTATATTGTTCTGTTGAACAATACTGAAAAACTCAATGTGGTAAATCGCCTGACAAGATGTATTGAAGACATACTGCTTTCGTATTCACAGATGAAGCGTACCTGTTCGTAAGTTGTCCTAAAAAGCCCGCATATAATGCGGGCTTTTTTTATGGTGTATTTTCGGTATAATACACCCATGATACAGACTCCATTTGCAAGCGCATACTCAAAATTAAATACAGCCCAAAAAGAAGCAGTTGATCATATTGATGGACCTGTTATGGTTATCGCTGGTCCAGGAACAGGCAAGACTCAGGTGCTCGCACTTCGTATTGCTCAGATTTTACAAAAAACTGATACAAAAGCAGATAGTATACTTTCTCTCACATTTACGAATTCAGGTGTGCGTGCGATGCGTGAACGACTTGAAGGCTATATTGGTACTGATTCACATGCCGTTGGTATATCTACTTTCCATAGTTTTGCACTGACACTTCTTGAAAAGTATTACGAACTTCTTGATTTTGATGTGATGCCTACACTGCTTGCTGATGACGAAGCAGTCTTTTTGGTAGATGAGATTTTACATAGTCATGACTGGAACCATATTCGTCCACGAGGAAATCCAACTCAGAATTTTGGTGACCTAAAACAACTTATTTCTATTTTAAAACGTGAACGTATCTCGGTAGATACATTTTTATCTC
Organism: Minisyncoccota bacterium; assembly: GCA_017992215.1. Classification (GTDB taxonomy): domain Bacteria; phylum Patescibacteriota; class Minisyncoccia; order Phycocordibacterales; family UBA9973; genus UBA8515. The sequence goes on along the minus strand of JAGOOZ010000034.1, from coordinate 3,498 downwards.
ATGTGCTTGGAGATATAAAAACACTACAGGAAGACCCTGAGAGTATCTCGACCCGTGGTCCAAGTAAAGGTTCACTTAAAAAAGAAATTGAGAAAAAGATTGATTCACTTGAAAAGACACGTGAGGTTGTAGAATTTTATCGTTTCTATGAAGAGGAAAAGAAAAAGCGTTCACTTCTTGATTATGATGATGTGCTTGAGCAGGCAGTGCGTCTCGTTGAAGAATATGAAGATGTTCGAGCGGATATTCGGGAGGAATATCTGTATGTTCTCGTCGATGAACACCAAGATTCAAGTGGTGTTCAAAATAGTTTTCTCAAGGCTGTCTGGAAAGATGTTGAAAAACCAAATATTTTTGTTGTCGGTGATGACCGACAATTAATCTATGGATTTTCTGGTGCATCGCTTTCGTATTTTGAAGAATTTTCTCATATGTTTGGTACTGCTCGTCTTATTACGCTTACAGAAAATTATCGCTCAACTCGGCCGATACTTTCGCTTGCTGATGATCTTTTGAAAAGTTCTATTACCACAGAAGTGCTTTCAAGTAATAAAAAGGGGGAGACAAAACCTCTTTTGCGTGAATATACATATCCTCGAGATGAAATACTTGGTGCAGGATTGTATTTCAAAGAACACATAGAAAAAGGTGTACCACCCGAGGAGTGTGCGCTTCTCGTACCTCGCAATTATCATGTTCGTGATGCAATAGGGATACTTCAGAACCTTGGACTACCGGTATCCTCTGGTAAGAGCGTTTCGTTATTCTCATCTCCAAAGACTACTGTTTTATTACGTGTGCTTGGTATTATCGCTTCTCCATATGATTCACGATTGCTTGCTCAGGCGGTGCTCGATGCGGAGAGTGGTATACCGATTCTTTCTGCTCATTTGTTTTTACGAAATACAAAACCAGACAAGGTAACACTTGAAGAGCTCGTCTCATACGAAGGAGGTGCCGGTCTTTTTGCGGGTGAACACCCCATAGCACAATTTGGTGCAAAACTTTCAGGGTGGGTCACGACACTCTCTGGTGAGTCATTGCCACATATCGTTGCTGTCGTCGGGAATGAACTTCTCGTTGATACTTCAAAGAGTACAGAAGAATTACTTTCAAATGTTGAGATTGTGAGAAGTTTTATTCACCTTGCAACACTTTTTTCAAAAAAAGGACCTGTAACGCTGGCTTCCTTTTTGGCATATATCGCACGACTAGAATCGTACGGAACTCATATTGAGCAGGCAACATTTGGAAGTGAGGGTGGTGTGAGGGTCATGACGCTCCATAAATCAAAAGGACTTGAGTATGATTGTGTGTGGGTCGCCCACATGAACGAAGAGACATTGATGTCTGATAAGAAAAGTAATTTTACATTACCTGAGAAAATCAAAGAGCATATGCGTGCTCGTGATGTGCTGACTGCAAAACGTGAACTGTATGTGGCAATTACTCGTGCAAAAGAACACTGTGTTTTGTCGTATGCAAGCAGGGGGTATACCGGAAATGAGCTCGAAGTGGCGCATATTATCCGTGATTTACCTGAAGTGCATTTTGTACGTGAATACAAGGAGGATACAGAGAAGACGCTTCTTTCTCATGGTGCACGTATGTATACAAAAACAAAAGAAAAAGATGCTCCGTTGTCACTGTCAGGGATACAAGAATTAGTGCGAACTCATTATGTTGATTCAAATGTTTCAGTTACTCTTTTAAATAATTTTTTTGAATGTCCGTGGACGTGGTATTTTAGGAATTTCTTGCGAGCACCAGAGACAAAGGGACCTTCTCTTGTTCTTGGAAGTGCCGTTCATGATTCTATTGATCATATTCTGAAGTCAAAACATACACCAACACAAAAAGAAGTTGAAGAATACATCCATGCGTATCTTTCAGCTGAGGGAATGGGGGATACAAAAGAAAAGATGAAACTTACTCGCGATGGTGTGCATGCAGTGATGCATTGGGTGGAATCGTATTATCCGAACCTTGCAAAAGATCATCGGTCGGAAGTACCACTTCCTGTAAAAGATGCACGGTTTCCATCGCTTTCTATCTATGGGAAAATCGATCTTGTTGAAAAGATATCTGATGGTACTCTGGTGGTAACTGATTTTAAAACAGGGACTCCAAAAACAACAAGTATGATTGAAAAAAGAGATGAAGAAGGTAGGCTCTCGTCACTCATGCGTCAGCTTGCAATGTATTCATATCTTTTCCGTCATTCAAAAGAAGGAGCACGAGTCTCACAGTCACGACTTCTTTTCCTCGAAGGAGAATCAGATAGTAAAAATGCACTGTACAACACCACAATTACGGACGAAGAAATAGATCTCCTTGTTCGCGACATCAGGGATTACGAGCAACTTCTTGTATCTGGAGAATGGGTATCGCGACCATGTACTGTCAAAACATATGGCAAGGGGGGTGGGTGTGAATACTGTGCTCGAGCCCGAATATTAGGCATTGAAAAAGGGGTATAAAATTGGTACAATCACCCCATGTCAGATAATCAGATTGGTACACAACATCCACTTTCACTCCTTGCCCATGAGGCATATACGCTTTTTTCTGAGCTCGGTTTTGAGATTACATCTGGACCAGAATGCGAGACAGAATGGTATAACTTTGACGCATTGAATGTCCCGAAAGATCACCCAGCTCGAGATATGCAGGATACGTTTTATGTTAAATCATCAAGCTCACCAGACCATGAAAAAAAAGATTTTCCTGATGATTTTAAAACAAAGAGAACTTCATCAGAATTGTCTTTAGAAAGGTCCTCGGATCTCCTCGTCGGGGATTCTGACGGACGAGGCCAGACCATTTCCAAAGATAATTCTGATTCTGTTTCTGATAGATCAAATAATCGTGTGCTTCGTACTCACAATACAAATACAACAGCTCGAGTGCTCGAGCGTGTTGCAAAAGAAAACCTAAAAGAATTTGCATCTATTTCAATCGGTAAGGTATTCCGCAATGAAGCAACTGATGCAACACACGAAATGCAATTTTTCCAGATTGATGGTTGTATGCTCGGAGAAAATATTTCACTCGCTAGTATGAAAGCTGTATTGATTGAGTTTTATAAAAAAGTTCTCGGAGAAAATGTAGAAATTGAATTTCGTCCGAGCTTCTTTCCGTTCACTGAGCCATCTGTTGAAGTGCACGCCAAGTGGAACGGTAAGTGGCTTGAAATGATGGGTGGGGGAATGATTCATCCAAATGTACTTCGTAATGCTGGACTTGATCCAGAAAAGATTCAAGGTTTTGCATTTGGTGGAGGACTTGATCGTATTGCGATGATTAAATGGGGTATTCCTGATGTTCGACTTTTTTATCAGGGAGATGTGCGATTGAATCAATTCTAGAATAGAACATATACATGCAAAAAACAGATAAAAAAATAGGTATTTATACACTCAAAGTAAAACGCGCAGCAAAAGGTTCAGGTCTTGGATTGTTTGCCGAAGAAGATATTCCCAAAGGTGCATATATTAT
>JAGOOZ010000009.1 GCA_017992215.1 Minisyncoccota bacterium | reverse complement strand
AAAGCGAGTTGCTGCTTCAAAGAAATAAACATATAAAAAATCGCTCTTTATGAGCGGTTTTTTATATGTCTGATATACTACATAAGACTATGAATAAAGACCTCGAACAACTTAAAAAAGACCACAAGACAAGCTATTTTGCACTTGAATATGAACGCCTCGAAGCAGAAGAAAAAAAAGTGAATGAAATGATTGCGACTGACGAGAGTTTGCGTGATTTGGCTGAGGAAGAATTACAAAATATTCGTTTCCAAAAAGAAGCTATTGATAGACAACTCGATGAGATACTCAAAGCCGAAAAAGAGGAAGAAGAATTCCCAAACGAAATTATCCTTGAAGTACGTGCTGGTGCAGGAGGCGATGAAGCATCACTTTTTGCATGGCAATTAGCTCATATGTATGAACGCTACGCCGAAAATAATGGTTGGAGTATCAAGACTATTAGTGAGTCAACAAATGATGTCGGTGGATACAAAGAAGCTTCATTTGAAATCAAAGGCAAAGATGTCTATAAACTTCTCCGATACGAAACAGGTGTCCACCGAGTACAACGTATTCCTGCAACAGAGAAAAATGGACGTATTCATACATCAACTGCATCTGTTGCTATCTTACCTATCCGAAAGAAAACAAAATTTGTTATCAATCCAGCCGACCTCGATATGGAATACTCACGTTCTGGTGGTGCAGGAGGACAAAATGTGAACAAAGTTGAAACAGCCGTGCGTTTGATTCACAAACCAACAGGTATTGATGTTCGCTGTACGAGTGAACGCTCACAGCTTGGTAACCGTGAACGAGCAATGGCTATCTTGACCGCAAAACTTGAACAAATGCAAGAAGAGGAGGAGGCAAAGAAATACTCCGCTGACAGAAAAGGTCAAATTGGAACAGGGGATAGAAGTGAGAAAATCCGTACATATAATTTCCCCCAAGACAGAATTACCGACCACCGAATCAAGCAATCATGGTCAAATATCCCTTCTATTATGGAAGGAAACACTCAAAAGATATTCGACGCACTTGCAAGTGGAACAGTAGGGGACGCAGATGAAGAATAATACAAATCCTTGCTACTTTGATACATTGTGTGGTATACTATATTCTAGTAGTTTGCTTATGTTTTGGTATTAGTTTCATTCTTCGTTGTGCAAACATTGAGGCATGTAAATGAAATCAGCTTTTGCGATTACATTTATAAATTAGTTTTCTTCAAAGAATAATATTGTAAAGTATTATTCCGAGAAGCACATTGTCATATATGGCAAAGAAATTATATGTTGGTGGTCTTCCTTACAAGACTACTAACGATGAGCTCAAAGCTCACTTTGAAGCGGCAGGTCCAGTTGCTTCAGCAACAATTATCATGGATAAGATGACTGGCCGTTCAAAGGGCTTCGGTTTCGTTGAAATGGAAAACGATGCTGATGCAGACAATGCTGTCTCAATGTTTGATGGTAAGGATTACGAAGGTCGTAATCTTACAGTGAACGAAGCTCGCCCTATGGAAGCTCGCCCACAATCAGGTGGTTTCCGCGGAAATCGATAATACGATTACGTAGTTGATTCACTCTATCGCAAAAATCCCTCGTCATTATGACGAGGGATTTTTGTTTATAGTTTTAAAACCCACGCACAAAAAAACCCCCGAAGGGGTGATTTGTTGTGCGTGTGGAAAGAATCGAAACCTAATAGGACTGCGATTTCAACACACAGATTACTGTGTAAGAAATCGGGAGCTTTGGGCCTCTGTCTTTTAAACGGCAGTGAGTTAGAAAATAAAACAAGTAGTGTCCTCTGTGCGTGTGGAAAGAATCGAACTTTCGGCCTCTGTCTTATCAGGACAGCGTTCTACCACTGAACTACACACGCATATTGCTTTTATTAAAAACAATAAGAACAATATAGCAAAAACTTGGAAATATGGCAATTTTCTGGTACAGTATCCACGGCTTCGGCCTTTTCTTTTTATGCAAAACAAAGATATTCAAGATGCATGGTGGAAACCAGGAATCACTCTTTTTGTCCAGATATCCACACTTATTGCAGTACCCATTATTGCAAGTGTCTATCTCGGTGCGTATATCGATGAGACGTATCACATCACTCCCTACGGTACAGTAACGTGTACTTCACTTGCACTTATTCTTTCGTATTTTAAAATGAAAAAATACATACTCCACTATCTTGATTCACAGAAAAAATAATTTATCCTCACTATGAGTATCGATACAACAACAGAAAAAACATCTCCAGTACAAGGAGAAGCTCACACAGAAGACACACTTATTCCACATGAAGCGACACTATATGCTGAACCTCTTTTTCATATTGGACCACTCACGGTAACAAACGCACTTTTTACAAGTTGGATTGCTGTTTTTATCATCATATTGATTGCATGTGCAATTCGTTTTTCTCTTAAAAAAATACCTCGAGGTATTCAGAATGTTTTTGAATATATCCTCGAAGGAGCAGAATCTCTCGGCAACCAAGTCACCGGTGACCCTCGTATCACCCTGCGCGCATTTCCTATTGTATTTTCAGTGTTCATGTTTGTCCTTATCAACAACTGGCTCGGAATCATGCCACTTGGAGGTTTTGGGCTTATTCATGCAACAGATCACGGTATGGCATTTATCCCACTCATTCGTAGTGGAACAGCAGACGTGAACGGTACACTTCCGCTTGCGATACTCTCTGTATTGGGTGCAAACCTCTTTGGAATACTTTCTATTGGCATATGGAAAACAATCAATAAATATGTTAATCTAAAGGCGCTCGGAGAGATTCCATCGAAAGTAAAGAAGGACCCTGCGATACTTCTCACGGCTCCAATCATGTTTGCGGTTGGATTTCTCGAGCTTATTGGTGAATGCGCAAAAATCGCTTCACTTTCGTTTCGTCTCTTTGGAAACGTCTTTGCGGGTGAGGTTCTCCTCGCTTCAATGGCGGCAATCATGGTGTATGTTGTACCGACTCCGTTTTTGATTCTCGAGGTATTTGTCGGAGTTATCCAAGCATTCATCTTTGCAATCCTGACACTTGTCTACTATACAATGGCAGCAAGTGACCATGATCACGACGAAGAACACCACACAGAGACGAAACACACACCAGAAATGGTTCATTAGTACAGAGGTCAAACATTATCAATAATTAATAAAATATTTTTATGACAGAAACAGTTACACACATTCCTGAAATCGCAAAAGCTGCGACAATCGCGATTGGATCTATCGGTCCAGCGATTGCAATCGGTCTTATTGCATCAAAGGCAATGGAAGCAATCGGTCGCAACCCAGAAGCAGGAAACAAAGTATTCGTTCCAATGCTTATTGCATGTGCGTTTGCTGAAGCGATTGCTATTTACGCTCTCGTTATCGCATTCTCAATCAAATAATAACGATTGGCGACTAGCCACTAATAATTAGTGATTCTCTATCATCATTAGTTATTAGAATCTGGGTGCCAAAACTTTTTACTTTATAACTTTTTACTTTATAGCTTCCAATGGATTCATTTATCTCTACATTTCATATCGACTGGTATATCATCACTGCACAAGCCATCAACTTTTTGATTGTACTTTTTGTTTTTTATTTCCTCGCATACAAACCACTCAAAAAGGTTATGCATGAACGAAATACCGAAATCAAAGGAGGTCTCAATGATGCAAAGAAGAATAAAGAAATCCTCGCACAAACACAAAAAGAGTATGATGCGATGCTCGCCAAAGCCCGCGAAGAAGCACACGTGCTCTTCCAAGAAGGGAAAAAGGAAGCAGAAGGCAAGCGTGCGGAAATGCTCGCACAAGCAAACACCGACGTCGAACAGATGATTACAAATGGCAAGAAAATCCTTGAAGCAGAAAAGAATAAAATGGTAGAAGACGCAAAGAAGGAAATAGTCTCACTCGTTGTTCGCGCTACAGAGAAACTTCTCGAGCAAGAAGACACCAAAGGATTCGACGAGAAAGTAATCAAACATATCACAAAAGCATAATGTATGGCACACATTCGAACACAGCACATCGCGCAAGCGATATATGAAGCAACAGAAGACAAACACGGAAAAGAACTCGATGTGTTACTCGAACACGCCACACAATTCATCTCGTCTCGACATCTCATGTCGAAATCACAGGACATTCTCAGAGAATTGGAGAACATAATCGATACAAAGAATCAGACAGTCCGAGTCAAAATCGAAAGTGCTACACCTCTCACTAAAAAGACACTCGAAGAATTAGAAAACACCCTACAGAAAAGATACGACGTAAAACATGTCATTCTGGAATACACAGAGAACAAAGACCACATCGGAGGAATCAAAATCACAGTCGGAGAAGAAGTCATCGACCTGACTCTCAAAAACACCCTGAACCAATTAGAAAATTATTTAATCGCACACTAACTATATGAGCAAAAACACAATCGTAGAAAATCTAAGAAAGCATATCGAGAAATTCCAAGCCGACACGAAGGCGGAAAAAGTAGGACACGTTATTGAAGTGTTTGACGGTATTGCTCGTATTTCAGGACTTTCTGATATCAAAGCATCAGAAATGGTGACATTTCCAAATGGTGAAATCGGTGTGACTCTCAACCTCGAAGAAGATTCAGTTGGTGTTATCATTCTCGGTGACTTCTCAAAGATTCGCGAAGGGGACACAGTGCACGCAACAGGACGCATTCTCGAAATCCCAGTAGGAGATGAAATGATTGGTCGTGTAGTCAATGCACTCGGTCAAGCTATCGACGGCAAAGGCACAATCAAAACAAAGCACACAAACCCTATCGAGAAAGTTGCTCCAGGTGTGGTAACTCGTCTCTCTGTCGACCAACCAGTGCAAACAGGTATCAAGGCTATCGACACATTGATTCCAATCGGTCGCGGACAACGTGAGCTCATCATCGGTGACAGACAGACAGGTAAGACAGCCATCGCTATTGATGCAATCCTCAACCAAAAAGGTCAGGACATGATTTGTGTCTACGTTTCAATCGGTCAAAAAGATTCAAAACTCCGCAAACTCCAGACACGTCTCGAAGAAGGTGGTGCGATGGATTATACAGTCATCGTATCGGCTTCATCATCTGAATCTGCTGCGCTCTCATACATCGCACCATACGCTGGTGTATCTATTGCTGAATACTTTATGGACAAGGGTCAGGATGTCCTTATCATTTACGATGATCTTTCAAAGCACGCTGTTGCATACCGTGAAATCTCGCTCTTGCTCCGTCGTCCACCAGGTCGTGAAGCATTCCCTGGAGATGTCTTCTATTTGCACTCACGCCTTCTCGAGCGTGCCTGCCGTCGCAACAAAGAGTACGGTGGTGGTTCTATTACTGCGCTTCCAATTATCGAAACACAAGCAGGTGACGTGTCTGCATATATTCCAACAAACGTCATCTCTATTACTGACGGACAAATCTTCCTTGAAACCGACCTCTTCTACAAGGGTATTCGCCCTGCGGTAAACGTCGGTCTCTCTGTGTCTCGCGTGGGTTCATCTGCACAGATTAAAGCGATGAAGAAAGTAGCGGGTACGCTCAAACTCGACCTTGCGCAGTTCCGTGAACTCGAAGCATTCGCGCAATTCGGCTCTGACCTCGATGAAGGAACAAAGCGCCAACTCGAGCGAGGCAAGCGCGCAGTTGAAATGCTCAAACAGCCACAGTATGCACCTGTGAAAACAGAAGATCAGGTTGTAGTGCTCTACAGTCTCGTAAAAGGCTACATGGATACTGTCCCAGTTGACCAAATCAAAGAATTCGAAGCGGGACTTATTGATTACGCTCGCCAGAATGCGAAAACATTTTACGCTGATGTAATCGAGAAAAAAATGTGGACTGACGAAAGCGAAGCAGAATTAAAGAAAGCGATTGAAGATTATAAATTAACATTTCTTAAATAAATTATGGACTTTAATCAATTCGAGAGAAAAAATAACTTAAGCACCTTTGAAGATAAATTAAAAAAATCTATTAATGAGATAAAAACAGAGAGGCTTAAGTTTATAACAGAAGCCGGAAAAGAAATTCTCTTAAGAGATATTAATGAAAAATACTCTGAAGCAAGTCAAGAAGAACAAGATGAAGTCTTAAAAGATCTTTCAATTATGAACTCAGAAGAAATTTTTAATAAATATACAATAGATCGTCGTTCATTTGAAAACAAAGCATTAGACGAAATGAGTACTACTGTTCAAAAGGCAAAAGAAATTATTTCACATAAATACAGAACAAAAAATAACTCTATCACAGAAGCTGGCATTGATATAATTTTAAGTAACATTGCAGATGATTTAGCAATGGATAGTGAAGGAACATTAGAAAAACTAGAAAATATGTCAAAAGAAGATCTTGATAAAAAATTCTTTTAAGAATTTATGCCTGGAACAAAAGAAATCAAACGCCGAATCAAATCGGTGAAAAATACGAAGAAGATAACCAAAGCGATGGAACTCGTGGCGGCTTCGAAGATGAAGCGTGCGGTTTCTCGTGCGCTTGCTTCACGTCTCTATGCTTCGTATTCGTGGGACCTTTTGACTTCACTTTCATCTCGGCTTGATGAAATCACACATCCATTCTTCACAGAACGCGAGACAGGGAAAACATTGATACTCCTTATCACCTCAAACCGCGGTCTCTGCGGAGCATACAATTCACAAGTGATAAAGAAAACACTCGCAATGCTTTCTGGTAACCAGACAGAAGATATCGAACTCATCACTATTGGAAAAAAGGGAGATAACGCGATGCGAAGAATTGGACAAAACATCACTGCATCATTTCTCGATCTTCCAGACACACCAACACTCGCTGATGTGATACCTCTCTCGAAACTCGCAGTCAATGAATACAAAGGGGGTACATACAAACATATTTATGTAGCATATACAGACTTCGTATCCGCCCTCACCCAGAAACCACACATTCGTAAATTACTTCCAATATCAAAAGCAGAAATAAAAGAAATGATTGAAAGTGTCGGAGAAGAAGCAAAACAAGCACCGATTACAACAAACGAAACTCCATACACATTTGACGGAGATATCGCGACACTCATTGAATCACTCGCAGAGAAATTAACCCGAATGCAAATTTACCAAATGATTCTCGAATCAAATGCCAGTGAACAATCCGCTCGAATGATAGCAATGAAGAATGCGAGTGAGGCCGCAGGAGAAATGATTGACGATTTAACACTTGCATTCAACAAAGCTCGTCAGGCGGGCATCACGAGAGAGATATCAGAGATTAGTGCGGGGATGGCGTCAATAAGTTAAAAGTTATAAAGTAGAAAGTTTATAAAGTCAGATTACAAAATTAACAAACATTATTATGAAAACAGGTACAATCAAAAAAATAATCGGTCCGGTCGTAGATGTGGAATTCACAGGAGGAGTTCCAGATATTTATACAGCACTCGAAGTTATGAAAGGCGATTTGAAAATCGTTCTTGAAGTCGAACAACACATCGGTGGGAACACCGTTCGTGCTGTGGCGATGGACTCAACAGATGGACTCGCTCGAGGAATGGAAGTCACGAATACTGGCGCGCCTATTTCCGTACCTGTCGGAAAGGAGACGCTCGGACGCATCTTCAACGTCTTGGGTGAAGCGATTGATGACGGCGCAGAAGTAAAGACAAAGACGCTTTCTCCAATCCACCGCAAGGCTCCAGAATACGTCTCTCAAGCAACGAAAGTTGAGATCCTTGAAACTGGTATCAAAGTTATCGACCTCATCTGTCCAGTGCTCAAAGGAGGAAAGGTGGGTCTCTTCGGAGGTGCCGGCGTGGGCAAAACCGTTGTCATTCAGGAGCTCATCCACAACATCGCATCGAATCACGGGGGGTACTCAGTATTTGCTGGTGTTGGTGAACGTACACGTGAAGGTAACGACCTCTACCACGAAATGAAGGACTCAGGCGTGCTTGATAAAGTTGCCATGGTCTTCGGACAAATGAATGAACCGCCAGGTGCTCGTCTCCGTGTGGCGCTCTCTGGACTCACCATGGCTGAATATTTCCGTGACCAAGAGAACAAAGACGTGCTCTTCTTTATCGACAACATCTTCCGCTTCACACAGGCGGGTAGTGAGGTGTCAGCGCTCCTTGGACGTATTCCATCTGCGGTGGGGTATCAACCAACACTTGCATCAGAAATGGGAAACTTACAGGAACGTATCACTTCAACAGATAAAGGTTCTGTAACATCAGTCCAAGCAGTGTACGTGCCAGCTGACGACCTTACTGACCCAGCACCAGCGACAACATTCTCTCACCTCGACTCTACGGTGGTGCTCAACCGTTCACTTTCAGAAATTGGTATTTATCCAGCTGTTGATCCGCTCGACTCATCATCAACAATTCTTGACCCTAACATTGTGGGTAAAGAACACTACGAAGTCGCTCGTGAAGTTCAACGTGTCCTTCAACGTTACAAGGATTTGCAAGACATCATTGCGATTCTTGGTATGGAAGAACTCTCAGAAGAAGACCGCGCACTTGTTACTCGGGCTCGTAAGATTCAGAAATTCCTTTCACAGCCATTCTTCGTGGCAGAGCAATTCACTGGTGCATCTGGTATGTATGTACCACTCGCAGAAACAATCCGTTCATTCCGCGAAATCTTGGAAGGCAAGCATGACGACAAAGCAGAAGGGGAGTTCTATATGCGAGGCGCGCTTTAAGTTAAAAGTAGAAAGTTTAAGGTTTGTAAAGTATGAATTTCTTTCAACTTTATAAACTTGATAACTTTATAAACTTATATATGTCAATCAAACACCTACAACTCAAAATAATAACTCCAGAACGTCTCATTCTCGAAGAGATGGTTGAGGGTGTTTCTATTCCTACCACCGAAGGGGAGATCACGGTTCTACCAGACCATATTCCACTTATTGCCGGACTTGCATCAGGTGATGTTGTAGGCCATGTAGGTGGAGAAGATATTCCTATGGCTGTCGTCGGTGGATTTGTTGAGGTAAATAAAAATGCAGATGGAACAACAACGGTTGCAATTCTCGCTGACTTCGCAGAACATGTGAGTGCTATCTCTGATGAAGAAATCGAAAAGGCAAAAGCGAAAGCAGAGGAATTGAAAAAGCAGGTACAGAATAAAGAAATCGTTGATTTCGAACACTTTGCAACAGAACTCGAACGTTCACTCACTCGCGTCAAAATCGCTGACAAATGGAAAATTAAAAAATATAGAAAATAATATACGGCCCTTCGTGGCCGTATATTTGATATACTATACACATGAAAACAATTACCGTTAACGACAAAATGCAACACGGATATACCTATACACTCACAGAACCAATGGGTAAAAATTTTACACCCGAATTCAAACCAGACCTTACCCCGAAACAAATGCTCGCATTTGGTGTATTTGAAGGTAAATACATGAGAGATTGCACAGATGAATTCCCGCATGATTGGTTTGAAAAAGCAAAATTTGCAGATGGTGATGAACCAAACCCTGCACGAAATCTTTTTAGAGTACATGCATCACAACCACTTTCTGAATGGAAGAAAAAAGGATGGATATACAACGATGATCCTCGTGGGTGGTTTCAATGGTACTGCAGGTATTATATGGGACGTCGAATACCCGATGAAGATACTCGTCAAATCAAACGATGGAATGCAATTCGTCGTCACATAGGACAAATACAAAAGAATTGTAGAATTGGAGATATTTACTGCAGACCAAAACAGCGACAAGCATTGCTCCATTGGGCATATGACAGTCGAAAACTATAAAAAAACCCGAACAATTTGTTCGGGTTTTTTGCTTTCTTTAGTGAGCTGATGGCATTGGAACCTGTGATACTGCATACTCACTGTGAGAGATGAACCATTCTTCGATTTCATCACAAACATGATTAAGTGAATACACGATCACATCATACGCATCATGTGCTACGATTTTCTCAACCTCTTCAGGGTTGTTCTTCCATACATCAATCAAAGAACGAATGTCTTTAATTGATTTTGTTACTAAGCGTTGTGGATTCAATCGATACGGAGCAAGTTTCTCCGTAAGAGCAAGAAATGAATTCATTACAGCTTGATTACCGGCAACTGTTTTACTTTTTACACCAAAAACATACTCTTCAAAATTTGCACTCAATGTCATAAAAAGTGAGAAAACTTCTTTTGAAAGGTTCTCAGATTTTTGTCTTTCGAGTTGCTTACTTTGAGCGATACGACACATTGTAAAATACACAATAAGTGTATGAGCAAGGTGGTCTGGTGTGTTCCTGAGCGGATCATACGAAATCATACGAAGATGATTCATTGCAATTTCAGAATCGCCAGAAATGGCTTGTCCAAATGCAAATACGCCCTTACCTGAAAACAAGGATTTTTCAATCCGTGTAGAAAGATTGTGTTGTTGAGTCATAAAATAACAGGATTATGGTGTTAAGGTTCAAAAAATATTTTTTATATTGTATAACATAATAAAATATATGTCAAACACCCAAAAGAACTCTTTTTGATATACTTAAAAAACCATTATGACCCAGGCACAAGCACTCGCTATTATGAAAACAGGCGTCTCTATCTACCTCACAGGAAGTGCGGGGAGTGGTAAAACATATCTTCTCAATCAATACATACAGTATCTCAAAGAACACGACATACCCGTGGCAATCACAGCATCGACTGGTATTGCAGCGACACACATGAATGGCATGACAATACACGGATGGTCAGGAATCGGTATTAGAGAATTCCTGACAGAGAAAGATATGGAAGATCTCGAAGAAAGACAGTATTTATGGAAACGTTTTGAAAAAGCACGAGTGCTTATTATTGATGAAGTTTCTATGCTTCACGCACACCGTCTCGATATGGTTGAACGTATCTGTCGAAGATTCAAGAGAAATGACGCACCGTTTGGTGGGCTTCAGGTTATTCTCTCGGGTGATTTTTTTCAACTTCCACCTATTTCAAAACAAACAGAATCACCATCAAAAGATATGGTATATACGAGCGAAGCGTGGAGGATTATGAATCCTGCTATCTGCTACCTCACAGAGCAACACCGCCAAGAAGATGACACTCTCACAGAAATTCTTAATACTATTCGTACCAATACACTCGAAGAACATCATTACGAACAACTCGAAAAACGACTTCATGCAGATATCTCACACACAGGAAAACCAACGAAACTGTATACGCACAATGTAAATGTCGATGATGAAAATACGAGAGAGCTCGATATACTCACAACAGACGAAGAGTTATATCGCATGACATCAACAGGTAAAGAAAATCTCGTTGAGATTCTCAAGAAAAGTTGCCTTGCACACCAAATAGTACACCTTAAAATAGGAGCTGAGGTAATGTGTATTAAAAATAATTTTGAAGAAGGATATGTGAATGGTACACGAGGAATCATCATAGGATTTCGACCGACAGATAGACTTCCCATCGTAGAACTTTCAAATGGAAAAATACTCACGTTTACACCAGACACATGGGCAATCGAAGAAGATGGCAAAGTAAAAGCGTCCATTACTCAGATCCCACTTCGCCTTGCATGGGCACTCACGATACACAAAAGCCAAGGAATGTCGCTTGATCATGCAGAAATAGACCTTTCTCGGACTTTTACATACGGGATGGGATATGTCGCACTTTCTCGAGTACGAACACTAGATGGCATACGACTAATAGGTTTTTCGCCTGATGCACTCAGAGTTGACCCAAGCGTACTTGCATTTGATATCACACTCCAAAAAGAAAGTGCTGACAATGAAATACTTTTTTCTAAATTATCATCCGAAGAGCAAAGAAAACTCGAGCATGATTTTATTATTCACATGGGTGGTACGATTATCGCACAGAAAATTAAAAAAGAACCCCCACAGAAGGTATCGACCTATGAGATGACAAAAACACATCTCCTCGAAAAACGCACAGTAGGGGAGATTGCCACCATTCGAAACCTCACACAAGCAACAATTCTTTCTCATATCGAACACCTCAATGAGAAAGATATGTTTCTTGATATCTCCTATCTCAAACCACCAGAGAAACATATTACACACGTCACTACTGCGTACAAAAAACTCCCAAAAGAAGACAGGGAGAAATTAACACCCCTCAAACAGCAACTCGAGAAAAATGGGCACACACTTTCATTTGAAGAGATTCGTCTTGCTCGGATATTCATAGATAAATAATATGTCAGAAAAAACATATAAAAAGGAAACTCTTCGTGCTCGTGTATGGAAATGGCCTGGTCCTATGGGGTGGTATTTTATTACCTGTGACAAAAGAAAATCTGCACAGATTCGCACACAATACGGAAAAGGACTTCTCCCTATAGAGATAACTCATAAAAAGACAACCTGGAAAACATCTCTTCTTCCACATACAGCTTCACAAGGATACTTGATAGCACTCAAAGCGCAAGTACGAACCAAAGAAAATATCAGAGAAGGTGACATGATTTCTGTACAGTACCGTATTTTATAAACAACAAAACACTTGGATTTTTTAACCATATCGTATATACTCAATCAGTCGACTTACTATCAACAATAACACCCTCAAATACTATGCAAGACGAAAATGAAGTAGTAACTACTCCTGAAGTAGAAGCAACTGAAGAAACAACAGCCGAAGAAACAGCAACTGAAGAAACTTCTTCAGAAGAAGCGGCTGCATAAGCTCCAAAATACCTCCGACTATCGGAGGTATTTTGTTATCCACGGGATTCTCTGTACATACAAAATCTATATGAGATACTAGAGATATGGAAACACAAAAAATACATTATATTTGCCTTGGTGGATGTAAAGGAGTCAGTGAATTCCCTGGAGTATGCCAAGCACCCGATTGTACAAATCATAACCACAAGCTTGTCGTATGCACGTGCACCGATGGACAACATCATGATTTTAAACCACAACACCACACAGAAGAATTATAAATAAATATATATCGAATGAAACCTATCACACAAAAAAGAAATGTAAAAGCATCAGTCGCGCTCCCACAAAAAGGGGATAGCCGGACCGAACGAGCAGTGCAACACAGACCAGACACTAAACCTAAAAATAAAAGAGCGAAATAAATATGGATATTCTCGCACATATGCTTTGGGCTAATTATGGCGCCCGACAAGCAAACAAAACTCTTAGTAAAAAAGGAAAGCGTCTCATCTCTCTTCCTGAGATAACATGGTGGGGTGTTTTCCCCGATCTCTTTGCATTTGGTATTCCTATGCTTTTGGCGATTCCAACATTTCTCCGTGATGGACTTGTATTTGGAAGACCGAGTGCATTTGGATTATCAGCAACACTCTATCAATATAGTCATAGTCTTATCCTCTGGGCTCTCGTATTTGTCATTGTGTGGATTGTGAGTAAACGCCCACGACTCGAACTCCTAGGTTGGGCATTGCATATTCTTATTGATATCCCATCTCATTCTGGGACATTTTACCCAACACCATTTCTTTTTCCTATTTCTGAATACAAATTCCTCGATGGAATATCATGGGGGACATCATGGTTTATGATTATCAATTACTCACTTCTTCTTATTGCTTCACTGTATTTTTTCTCAAAAAAGAAACAGAAAGTAATATAAAAATACCCCCGAACATCGGGGGTATTTTTTAATTTCCAATTTCACCAAAATTACTATTTTTAATAACGGTTTTCATTTTGAGCAAACGTACTCGTGGATGTTCAGAAATTCCTGATTTTTCAATTTCCCCACTAATACGAATAACATCAAAAGCAGAAATAATACCATTGTTGAAATTTGTACTGAGCCACCTTCGAGCTTCTTCTTTTGAATAGGCAATATACTCATACATCAAATCAGGGTCCTCATCATCATCTCTACAAAAATAGAATGTACCAAATCGTGGTGATTGACCACGAGCTGGAACAAAACATGGTACCTCTTCAAGGGCATCTATTTTTATTTGATACTCAAGTGATTCCTTGGTGCTTGTAATTCTTTCGAGAAAAACATACTCGTCATCAATTGGTGATTCACTTCTTGGAATGACAGGTAGATTAGGTATTGGTATTCGAAAAAGATTATCAATCAATAGAATGAAACAAGGAGAATCTATCATCTCTGCGTCCTCGAGACCCAAAAGTATATCTAAGCCATCTGAGCGGTTCTCAAATGGATCAGAATCAATAACTTTTTCCTTGCACCGAAAGATGTATCTTGTACGGCCAGGTAATTTTACAATAAACCACCGAAATATTTTATGTTCCATATACCGTGTATTTTTTCTTCATTGTACTGCTATTCTATAAATACACAAATACCCCCGTTTTTACGGGGGTATTTCATTTACGATACCTACTTTGTTACAGTACTGGTCTCAATTTCGAGACATTTTCCAATAAACTGAGATGACTGAATTGGATCATGTAAACCCAAAAATGACCCCTTGTGGACGGCAATGTATCCTTTCTCAGGATTGCTTGTGTGATCATGCATACCATACAATTCATCAAGATTTGTTGAAAGCCTGAACAGCTTTGTACCAGAAGAACAAAAGTTTCTCTGTATGTTTTTAAGAAAGAATTTATCTCCACGGGAAGCTGCATATTCAATATCTCCAAGAGATACAAGAATACAATCGATATCTTCTCCGGCAGGAATTTCTTTTTTGTCTGTGTACACAACAACAGAGTCTTTAAAAAAATCTACAATGGTCTTCTTGATTTGAGCATCGTTAATTGAATCAAGTACTAAAATTTTTTTCTTCATATCAAAACTATAATTTTTATATAAAATAGCACTTATTTTCATATTTGTCAAACATTGTTTTTTATTGCTATACTCTTTCTATCTATGACATCACCATATCAAATATTACTCTATTATAAATACACAGATGTGAACGACCCCCAAGCATTGATGCATTCACAAAAAGATCTTTGTACAAAACTCGGAATGAAAGGGCGAATTATTGTTGCCTACGAAGGTATTAATGGCACCATAGAGGGTACTCATAGTGCATGCAAAGAATATATGGAAACTATGAAAGCCGACCCACGCTTTGCTGATATTCACTGGAAAATAAGCAATGGAACATCTGATGGATCTGCTTTTCCACGACTCTCGGTAAAGGTCCGTAAGGAAATAGTCTCCCTCCACCTCGCCGATGATTCAGAAGATATCAACCCAAACGAAATGACAGGTACACACCTCACACCAGAAGAGCTCCGTACATGGTATGAGGAAGGAAAAGAATTTCATATTGTTGATATGCGCAACGATTACGAACTCCGCTCAGGAAAATTTGAAGGAACTATTTTCCCTGAACTCAATAATTTTCGAGACCTTAAGAAAAATCTCTCAAAAATAGAACACCTCAAAGACAAACCAGTACTTACTGTCTGCACTGGTGGTGTGCGATGCGAAAAAGCATCAGGACTACTTGTGAGAGAAGGATTTGAAAATGTATATCAACTCGACGGTGGAATCGTAAGTTATATGGAAAAATACCCAGGGAAAGATTTCAAGGGCTCACTGTATGTATTTGATAAACGTGTCACTATGCATTTTGAAGATCCAGAGATTCATGAAATCATCGGACGATGTCAAAAATGTAACACTCCAAGCGAACACTACGTAAACTGTGCAAACCTCATGTGTCACGATCACTTCATTTGTTGCAAGAATTGTCTCGAAAAAAATGGTTCAGCATTTTGTAATATTCGATGCAAGATAGCATGGCGATGGTACCAATTCAAGAAATCTATTGCACTCCATTTTGCTCATAAATAATGATATACTAGAATCCTATGATGATAATGAAACAAGAACGGTTAGATACACTTGCAGACGGAGTTTTTGCTATTGTTATGACACTCCTTGTATTTGAGATTCGTATACCCGAATACAGTGGGCGTATCAATGATTGGACACTCTTGTGGTCACTCTTCAAACTCACACCGCTCTTCTTGAGTTATCTTTTGAGTTTCTCTCTTCTCTTTACCTACTGGAGAAGTCACCATTTTATCGCATCAGTACTCGCAAAAAACATTGATATTCGATTCTCGAACCTAAGCGCACTCTTTTTGTTCTTTGTGGCTCTCATACCATTCTCCTCACATCTCCTTGGAAAATACAGCTATTCACCGGTTGCAATCACGTTTTTTGCACTCAATGTGATCTGTATTGGATGTATTCTCTATACAATGCGTAAATACGTTATTCACTCTTCAGAAATCAAAAATACACGAGTAACGCGCATCGAAAACCAACATGCAAATATGCGTATCCTTTTTCCTGTCGGGGCAGCGATTGTTGCGATTATCGTATCCTTTATAAACAACCACATCGCACTCAGTCTCTTTACGATTGCAATTCTTTTTAATCTTTCACGTCGAAGTACTGGGTACATCTCAAAATGTATTGATTTCTTTTCAAAGAAAGAAGAGATATCTGATGAAGAATAGGGGATATGCACAGCACTCCTATTGTGCAATCTATACAGTGTAGTATCATATACATATATGGAAGAATCAAACGATATAAATTTTGAAAATGAAGAGAATAAAAATAAGAAAGTAATTATTGGTATTATTATTTTTGTGATACTTGTTCTTGGTGCACTCTGGGGTGGTAATAAGATTAAAAACTCAAACAATCTTTCGTACAACTCAGAACTACCAGAACAAACAGAAGAGACAACAACCACACCACAAACTCCTATCACAATGTGTTTCAACAGTGATGTGAAAACAAAAACTGGATTAATAAATACCACAATGCTCAAACTCACGGTAACAGGAGATATCCTCGACGGAGAACTCTCTCATTACCCAGCCCTAAAAGATTCAAAGATTGGTATGTTCAAAGGAACAGCAACACTTCCTGACCCAACAACAGGTGAACGCACTGCCTCAGTATGGTGGGATGCAATCAGCGAAGGAACACAAGTCACTGAAGAGCTCTCATTTTCATTTACCGACGTAAGTGCAACAATACACTACGGAGCAATGAATGACAGAGGAGATGGAACCTACGTATACAAAGACAAAACAGCACTCACTTCAGGTACACCACTTCTTCAAATACAATGTGATACCCTCAGTGAAAAGAAAAATACTCTCTGGATTACAAAATAGCACACTCACAAAATCCCCCGCTGGGGGATTTTGTTTTATTTGCATTTTTATATAAAAATTGCATAATACAAAGAAACAAAAAAGGAGGGTATCGTGCCTAAAAAAATAATGCCGAGTAAGGAAAGTTTTGAATACTTTACTACTAAGATTGAAGCACTTGGTTTCATTAGAATAGGAACCGAAGAAACAAGAAAAACATTACGTGAGCAAAATCTACACCAACCCCGAAAACGAACAGGGAGGGAAATAGGTTTTAAGTTTTATCGTAATGGACTCTGTGTGTACGTATGGACAACATACCTACAAGAAAAAGAAGAAGCTCGAGAAGAGGATTCTGGGTGGGTATGTATCACTGAAGGGAATACTGCCAAGTATTTTAGTGAACCACTCAAGCGAACAAAAAACTTTTTCAAAAACATGCTTATCAAAGCATGGATTGCACAGTATCGTATTATCCATAGACCACGATGTTTGTACTGTAAAGACACTTTTCTTGATATTGTACGCGGAAGGGGTGTACGGAGCAGGTATTGGAAATGTGGAAACACAAACCGCCACGAAGAAGATGGCAAGGTGTATACACTTCCATGGGACACGGGAATGCCACCCAAGGCTCAGGCATTTCTGGATAAAAAACGTACAAAAAAGAAAATCTACAACAAAAAACGTATTGCAGAAGGAAAAGAAACCTACACCGCAATGAAGAATCGTAAGCCGTGGACAACAAAGAAGTAGTCCTACAAACACCCGTATGAATATGCGGGTGTTCTTGCATTATTGTCTCTACCTATGCATACTTAAGATAAGGTATAGTTTAATGTACAAAAAATGAGAAATAAAACATCAATCTCAAGCCTTGATGTAGAAGATCATCTTCTTTCTCATCTCAAAGATAAAAAAATCTATTTCATTGAAGACCTCTGTGAGTACACACTATCACAACTCAATAAAAAAGGATTTCTTTGGAATGAAAGGGAAGCTCTTGTCATTGCACTAGCAAAACGAGGTTTATTACTAAAAGGGGAAATATCAGAACCTCATGTTGGACCTTTTCCAGAAGGTAAAACACCCCCTGAATCAAGTCCTCGAGGCTCTTCGCAAAACATATAATCTACATACAAGAAAACCTTCTATTGTCTCGCACAATAGAAGGTTTTGACATTTATCTAGATATATGATACTATACAAAAACATTGAAAAACTCTTAGTGCGTGTGAGTGTTTCAATTTTATTTTTGAAACGCCCACAAGATTTTATACACAATGAATACCTATTCAACAAATTCCAAACGGAATGCATCTTCTGATGCTCGTCGACCACGAGCATCTTCACCTCGACCACAGAGTCGTTTTACAAAACCAAAAGCTCCTGGTTCTTTTCGAGCACAAGGAAACCGACCATCATTTGGTGGTGGGTCATCACGTCCACCTCGACGAAATGGACGAAAGGGTGGTTCATCATTTGAACGAATTGATGTCTCACGATTTATCAGTAAGGCAACAATCATAGAAAAAGAAGAAATCTATCTTCCAACACATACCTTTAGTGACTTTAAAATTGAAGCTCGACTCAAAGCAAATATCGCCCAAAAGCAATATATTTTTCCAAGTCCTATTCAAGACAAAGCTATTCCACACGCCCTTGAAGGCCGTGATATTCTCGGTATTGCAAATACAGGTACTGGAAAAACAGCAGCATTTCTTATTCCAATCATTAATAAGATTCTAAAAAACGCAAACGAAACTGCAATCATTATTGCACCAACACGAGAACTCGCACTTCAAATAGATAAAGAATTTATCGACTTTACACGAGGTACAAATATTCGCTCTGTTGCGTGTGTTGGTGGTGCACCTATTAGTGCACAAATCCGAGGTATTCGCCGAGGATGCAGTGTGCTTATCGGTACACCAGGACGTCTCGTTGACCTTCTTAAGCGAAATGAAATAGAACTTTCAGGTACTGGTTCAGTTGTCCTCGATGAAGCAGACCGTATGCTTGATATGGGATTTATTGATGATATTACCTTTATGCTTGAGAAAACTCCGAAGGATCGTCAAACATTCCTCTTTTCAGCAACACTTCCAAAACCAATCGAAAATCTTATTTCTCGATTCGCAGCAGATCCAGTACGTGTTATCGTAAAAACACGAGATACTTCAAAAAACGTAGAGCAAGATATTATTCGTGTTGCTCGTGGTGTTGAAAAGATAGATGTACTTGCGGAACTTCTCGAAAAACCAGAATGTACAAAAATTGTTATCTTTTCAGAAATGAAGCACGCGGTTGAAAAACTTTCTGTTGAACTTATCAAAAGGGGATTCAAAGCGGGAAGTATTCATGGAGATAAACGTCATAACGAACGTGTTCGCACACTCAATAAATTTAAAGAAAATGAAATCAATATCCTCGTTGCAACAGACGTTGCTGCTCGTGGTCTTGATATTCCTGATGTATCTCATGTGATAAACTACGAGATACCACAAACGTATGATACCTATGTACACCGTATCGGCCGTACTGGCCGTGCAGGTAAAAAGGGTATCGCACTCACCTTTGTTGGTTAAAAAGAAAAGAAAAAGAACCATACGCACATACTTGAC
>JAGOOZ010000008.1:3089-20293 GCA_017992215.1 Minisyncoccota bacterium | reverse complement strand
ATGATGTTCTTCGTTAAAACGAACACGGGTATCATTCTCATCTATCTCAACATCTTCATCTTCTTCTTCTGTTGTCATGCGGACGAGTGATTCGTCAACAACGATTTTAACCTGGTAGAATTCCATTTTTCCTGTTTCGATATCGATTGTGGCACGGACAATTTGTCTTTTCTTGCCGTAATCCTTCTTGTACGCGGCGGCGAGGGCTTGTTCGATAGCGTCGATAATCTTCTCGCGAGGAATTTTTCGTTCCTGTTCGAGCTGTTCGAGCGCTGATTTCATTGTTTTGAGGTCTAACATGGCTGATTTTTATTAAATTTTTTATAAAAAAAGCCCGGTTCGAGGCCAGACTTGTTACGAGGTCATCATACTACAAAAGGGGATTGGGGTCAATTTTTGAAAATACTACTAATTACCCAAAAGGTTATACACCACCCAACTTCACACAACTACATATATATGTGTTAGAATATATGTCATATATGCGTATTCGAAATATTTTCATTACAGCATTCCTTTCTCTCGCTCTTTTTGTCGTAGGTGGACAGCATTTTGTTCAGGCGAAAACTGGTGATAATCTCTTCGGATACGCCTGGTCTAGCAATATCGGCTGGATTTCATTCAATAATTGTACGACAACATCTGCTTCGTCTTGTACAGGAAACCCTTATGGCGTAACGATGAATGAGAATAATGGCAATCTCTCTGGTGAGGCATGGTCAAGTAACATCGGCTGGATTTCATTCAACGAAACGAGCGGATGTCCTGTGTCTGGCTGTACAACACAACCAAAGGTAAATCCTGGAAATGGTACATTTTCTGGCTGGGCACGGGCGCTTTCTCATGGCGGAGGTTGGGACGGATGGATAAATCTCTCTGGGGCAACAATGGGGGCAAATAATGGTGGTATTCGACCAGTTTCGGGGTTTGTCTGGGGGGCAGATGTTGTCGGTTGGGTTGATATGTCAGGAGTTTCCTACGGTGGAGCCCCAACGACAGTGACTTTGACTGCTTCATCATGGAATAACGGTAGTTCAACCCTTACATGGACAAGTACTGGTGCCGACCGTTGTTCTGCGGTGACACCATCTGGCTGGACAGCCAAAACAACAACGAGTGATACACAAGTGATAAATAACATCACTTCTCAAACAACCTATACAATTAAATGCCAAATGGGCGAAAATGGTACACCTGTTGAGAAATCAGCGACCGTAACACCATCAGGAGCGACAGTTACCCTCTCGGCAAGCAATTGGAGTGCCGGAAATTCAACCCTTACCTGGACAAGTACTGGCGCCGACCGTTGTTCTGCAGTGACACCAACGGATTGGACAACAAAGACAACAGCAAATGACTCACAAGCAGTTTCTGGTATTGATTCTACGACAACCTATACTATTAGTTGTAAATACGGAGCAAATGGCACACCAGCACAGGCGTCGGTAACTGTTTCACCTGCGACACAGAGTGTGACGTTCAGTTCATATCAGCTTGGTGCTACACAGTATATGCTCGTTTGGACAAGTACAGGTATGGATCGCTGTTCCGCAGTAACGCCTGCTGGATGGACTAGTAAGACAGCTGTCGGTGGACAGGAATTAAAAACAGATATCACTACACAAACAACATTTACGATTTCATGTAAGTACGGCGCAAACGGAACACCAATTGAGAAGTCAGTTACAATCGGAGGTTCAGGTGGAGAAGGAACTGGCCCAAAGAAAATCAAGCCAGTCTATATTCCAAAATAAAATTTTATTCGTGATATAATTACAAAAGATATTTTATGTTTACTCAAAACGATTTCACACAATCAACATTACCAAAACAAAGTAATGCGAAACAATATGTTTTGTATACGTTTATTTTCTTAATCATACTCGCGCTCGGTGTGCTTATCGGTCTTGAGATTCCAGTGATCAGACATCGTACATATACTGATGGATGGAACGCAGCAAAAACACGCTTAGCAGAGTCGGAACAATTTGGATTCCTCGGAAAAGAAGGAGACACATTGTCACTCGTAGGTGTTGTTGTTGATGTGCGCGGAAATCAAATTGCTATTAAAACAAATCCTCTTTCTCCTCTTTCTGATCCAGAACTTGATACACGTGTTGTGTTACTTTCAGATGTAACAAAAATAACTCGCATTGTTCCACGCCAAGGAGATGCATACCAGAAAGAAATTGAATCGTATATGCAAAAGATCCGCACAGGAAAAGGTGACATAGATCTCACTCCACCTGTATCATTTACGGTTGAGACAGCTACTAATTCTGATATTAAGAATGGGGACAGTATCATGGTTACTGCGGATCAAAATATTAATAATTTAAAATCTTTTAGTGTACTAGAAGTTCAAATTCAATAATAATTATATGAAACAACTCACTACGTCAATCAAGTTATTTGTTCTCGGATTCGTTTTAGTCTTTGGTGGATCATATGTTTTTGCTGAATGGACAGATGCTCCCGCAACTCCTCCAAGTAATAATGCCCCGACCCCTCTTAATGCTACAGCCACAGATCAAACAAAGACTGGGAAGCTCACAGCGGGGGGTCTTAATGTTTCAACAGGGAAAACATATCAATACGACGGTGTAGATATTATTAAAGGCAAATCATCGACCGGCAGTTTTTTCTTTGGGAAAGATGCTGGAAATGTAACCGTTACAGGAAGTAGTAATATTGGAGTTGGGCAAGAATCATTAAAAGCTGTTACGAGCGGGGGCACAAATAGTGCACTTGGATACCGAACACTCTTTGCAAATACGACAGGGTCTGAGAATACAGCACTTGGTGGATTTGCACTTTATTTCAATACATCTGGATCAACAAATGTTGGAATTGGATCGGCCTCACTTTATACCAATACAACTGGATCAAATAATACTGCAATTGGAACAACTTCTCTTCATAAAAATACATCTGGTGCTGACAACACTGCTGTTGGTCGTGAATCACTTTATTCAAACACAATTGGTGAAGAGAATGTCGGGCTTGGATCATTTTCACTTCGTGCGAATACAACCGGTTTTGCGAATACAGCTCTTGGTGTTCACGCACTTCGATCTAATACCACAGCGGTAGGAAATACAGCTGTTGGGAATGGAGCACTCTACTTTAATACATCAGGAGGACCGAATACCGCTGTTGGAACTTCTGCACTTTCTCAAAACACAACAGGCGGGAACAATGTTGCTATTGGAGTGTCTGCATTGAGTCAAAATATTTCCGGTTCTCACAATACAGGTATTGGAGATTCTGCACTATTGAGTAATCAAATGGGAGCAAATAATGTTGCTGTGGGAGAGAATGCTCTACGTCAAAATAAAAATTCAAATAATACCGCAATTGGTGTGGGTGCACTTTCTCAAAACTCTGTAGGGGCAACATCAATTACGCCTGCAAATAATACTGCTGTTGGATATAATGCCCTTGTTTCAACTACAACTGGATCAAATAACACTGCTATCGGTGCTGGTGCAAATGTTGGACAAGGATTACCTGGTTCCGGAAGTCCTAGTGCTTTTTCAAATGCGACTGCGATTGGCGCAGGAGCAATAGCTCGAGGAAATAATTATGTTGCTCTTGGTAATGATGATGTGACAAAAGTCATTACAACTGGAGCGATTACGAGTGCTCGAAATATTGTTGCGTCACAAGGTTTTGATTGTCCTGGGCAGATTGCCTCATGTTATCGTGCGTCATCTGACTTTCGTCTCAAGAAAGACATTAAAGAAGACAATCTCGGTCTTGATTTCATTATGAAATTAAAGCCGGTCACGTTTAAATACAAGAAAGGTGCGGGGAATACGTTAAATGGTTTGATTGCGCAGGATGTTGAACAAGCCCTCAAGGAATTAAATATTAATTTCAGTGGTCTTGTTCGTCCTTCCCCAATAAGTGAATACTATAGTTTGGATTATAGTAACTTTGTTGTTCCACTCATTAATGCTGTACAGGAGCAACAGAAAGAAATTGATGAATTAAAAGCAAAAAATGCTAATTTTGAAGCACGCTTAAAGGCTCTCGAAGAAAAACTTAGATAAAATTAAATAAGTGTTTCAATAAAACCCCTGAAAAATCCGGGGTTTTATTGACTTTTTATGTTTTTTATGCTATGGTGAGTATAAATTTATCAAAAAACAATGAAATATACAGTTTTTCCCGTTCTTTTTATGGTTCTTTTCACAGGATGTGATAAGAACATTGATGACTTTTTTGGCCCCAAAGATAATGAGTATAAGACCTATACTATTAAAAAAGGGGAGCAATCTACAAACTCGATTACCGGTGAAATAAAGGAACCATCCTTGCATTTCAAGGTTATTTTCGACAGTTCAGCCATCTATACCACCAGCGACCCAGGTAATCAGATTGATATCAACAAGCTGTACGGTTTCTCTGATTGTGGCATGGATCACCATACGGCAAGTGCCCGCTTCGGTTGGCGCTGGTCAGATGATTCACTCCGTCTGTTTGCCTATTGGTACAAGAATAGCACGATGGGCTTTCGAGAACTTGGTACTATCGAGATAGGCAAAGAGCATGATTGTCTGATTGTCATACAAGATACAAGTTATGTATTTGAGCTAAACGGTGTGACAACAGTGATTGCAGGCAGTCGAGGGTGTTCCGAAATTAGTGGCAGGCGAATGAGACTTTTCCCTTATTTTGGGGGAAATGAAAATGCCCCTCATGATATCACAATAAAAATAAAGGAATTGTAAGTATGTAAAGCCTCTGGTGAATATTTCACCAGAGGCTTTTTGTATGTTGACATTATTTTTATATTTGCTAGTATGGAGCAATCGCATATTTGCGCCTGCCTCGATTTTATATCGAGGTGCATTAATTTATTAATAATTTATGTTGGTCTAAATAATAGAGTAGGGTTTCTCGTATATTCTGTTATTTATATCAACCAATAATTCATATGGCATCAGAAGAATTTAACCGAGATAAACCACACGTAAATGTGGGTACTATTGGTCACGTTGACCACGGTAAAACAACATTAACAGCGGCTATTCTCCACGTTCTCTCACGACAGGGTGGTGAATACGGTGCTAAAATTAAAGGCGTAAATGAAATTGACTCAGCTCCGGAAGAAAAAGCTCGTGGTATCACGATCGCTCTTTCTCACAACGAGTACTGGACTCCAGCACGTCACTATGCTCACATTGATGCTCCAGGTCACGCTGACTACATCAAGAACATGATTACAGGTGCTGCTCAGATGGACGGTGCTGTTATCGTAGTTGCTGCAACTGATGGTGTTATGCCACAGACTCGTGAACACGTTCTCCTTGCAAAACAGGTTGGTGTTCCAAAAATTATCGTATTCTTGAACAAGTGCGATATGGTTGATGACAAAGACATGCTCGACCTCGTTGAAGAAGAAGTTCGTGAACTCCTTACAAAACAAGGTTTTGATGGTGTTGCAACTCCAGTTATCCGTGGTTCAGGCCTCAAGGCTCTCGAATCAGCTGACAACAACGACGAATGGGCACAGAAAGTTCTCGAACTCGCAAATGCTCTTGATACATACATTCCTACTCCAGAACGAGATGTTACAAAGCCATTCCTCATGCCAATTGAAGATATCTTCTCTATTGAAGGCCGAGGTACTGTAGTAACAGGTAAAATCGAACGTGGTATCGTAAAGGTTGGTGAAGAAGTTGAAATCGTTGGTATCAAAGACACTGTTAAGACAACAGTTACTGGTATTGAAATGTTCAATAAAAACTTGAAAGAAGGTATGGCTGGCGACAATGCTGGTATCCTTGTTCGCGGTATCAAAAAAGAAGACATCACTCGTGGTCAGGTTCTTTGTAAGACTGGCTCAGTGACTCCTCACTCAGAATTCGAATGTGAAGTGTATATCTTGAAGAAGGAAGAAGGTGGTCGCCACACTCCATTCTTTACTGGTTACAAGCCACAGTTCTATATCCGAACAACAGACGTAACTGGTGAATCAACACTCCCAGCTGGTGTAGAAATGGTTATGCCAGGTGATACTGTAAAACTTACTGTAAAACTCGTTACTCCAGTAGCACTCGAAGATCAACAGCACTTTGCAATCCGTGAAGGTGGCAAGACAGTGGGTGCTGGTGTTGTTACAAAGGTTATCAAATAACATTACTCCAGGGGCTCTTTTTAAACACAAACTATGACAACAAAGAAAGTACAAAAATCAAAGAAGGGAGATGACGTAGTTGTCCAGCTTCGTATCCGTGTTCGAGCATACGAGAACAAAATCCTTGACGCTTCCGTCAAGCAGATTATTGATACTGCTCTACGCTATGATGCGAAAATCGTTGGACCAATTCCACTTCCAACTGAGATCAAAAAATACACAGTAAATCGCGCATCGTTTGTGTTTAAGAATGCTCGTGAACAATTTGAAATTCGAATCCACAAGCGTGTTATCGATATCTTGAATCCAAATCAGAAAACAATTGAGGCACTTACAAGTCTCTCATTGCCATCTGGTGTTGATATCGACGTGAAAATGATGTAAGACAGAAGTCTAAGGTTTGTAAAGTTGAAAGTTCATAAAGGCAGAATGCATTTTGAATCCACTTTATAACTCGATCCACTTTATAACTTGATGAACTAAACTATATGAAATTTATTCTTGGTAAAAAACAGCATATGATGCAGTGCTTTGACACTGATGGAACAGTCATCCCCGCAACGGTTATTTCCGCTGGTCCTCTTGTGGTCACACAAGTCAAAACACCTGATACTGACGGCTATACGGCTGTACAGGTTGCTTTTGAAGACCAAAAAGCATCTCGTGCGACAAAAGCACATCTTGGTCACGTAAAGCCTGTTTCAAAAGATGGTGCAGAGAGTGCATTCAAGCACCTCCGAGAATTTCGTGACATCGAAGAAATCGCAGTTGGTGACCGTATTACCGTCGATGCATTTGCAAAGGGTGATGTGGTAACTGTTACTGGCCTTTCAAAAGGTAAAGGTTTTCAGGGTGTCGTGAAGCGTCATGGCTTCGGTGGAGGTCCTCGTTCTCACGGTCAGAAGCACTCTGAACGTGAACCAGGTTCTATCGGTGGAGGTCTACGAAACAAAGTTCCAAAAGGAATGCGTATGGCTGGCCGTATGGGCGGTGATCGTATTACAATAAAGAATTTGGAAGTTATCGGTGTAGATCTCGAGAATAATCAGATTCTTGTTAAGGGTGCAATTCCAGGACGACGTGGTAGTCTTGTTGAAATCATTGGCTAAAATATATGGAAACAAAAATATACAATCAAAAAGCAAAAGCTGTCGGTTCACTCACTCTTCCTGAGGCGATCTTTGGTCTTCCTTGGAATGGTGACCTTGTGCACCAAGTAGTAACAGCAATGCAGGCAAACGCTCGTACTCCTATCGCACATACAAAAACTCGCGGTGAAGTTCGTGGTGGAGGTAAAAAGCCATGGAAACAAAAAGGTACTGGACGTGCTCGTCATGGATCTTCTCGCTCTCCTATCTGGGTTGGCGGAGGTGTTGCACACGGTCCTCGTAACGAAAAGAGCTACGAACAGAAAATCAACAAAAAGATGCGTGCAAAAGCACTCTTCACTGTTCTTTCTGAAAAATTCCGCAAGGGACAGGTTCTCTTTGTTGAGGAACTTTCTCTTGGTGCGATTAAAACAAAAGATGCAACTGTTGTTCTCAAAGACCTCGCGACAATCAAGGGTTTTGAAAAGATGGTTGGTGGACGAACACAAAACACATACATTACTGTTCCTGCAAAAAGTGAAGAAGTAAAGAAAAGTTTTGCAAATATCCCAACAGTTGATATTGATGAAGTTCGAAACTTGAACCCTGTTGATATTCTTGGTCACAAATATCTTGTTATCGCATACCCGACAGAAAGTATTGCGTTCTTGGGTGGAAAAATAGAAAAGAAATAACCTGCCTGCCGGCAGGCAGGTTTTAAAAACATATGAAATCAGACGCAACTAAAAAAACAAAAAAGGCTGAAACAGTAAAAGGTACAAAGACACACCCACTTATTCGTGGTGCACGTATGACCGAAAAATCAGCACTCGGTGCAGAGAAGGGTATCTACACATTCAACGTGATGCCAGATGCAACAAAAAGTGAAATCAAAAAGGCTATCAAAATGCTTTACGGTGTTACACCTACCAAGGTTGCGATGACTCAGATTACTCCAAAGTTTATATTCCGTCGTGGTGTCCTCGGTCGAAAGTCGGGCGGTAAGAAAGCTGTTGTGTATCTCAAAAAAGGAGAAACAATAACATTTGTATAATATTAATTTCTAAACCGTATCTATGAAAAAATATAGACCAACAACTCCATCAAAGCGACACCAAACTACCGTAACATACCGTGGTGTTTTGACTACAAGTACACCAGAGAAGTCACTGACTCATGGTTTCAAGCGTGCCGTTGGCCGTAATAACCAAGGACGTATTACAACTCGACACAAGGGTGGTGGACACAAGCGTCTCTACCGTGATATCGACTTCGTATATAACAAGCGTGATATCCCAGCAAAAATCACATCAATCGAATACGACCCAAACCGTAATGCATTTATCGGTCTCGCAGTATATCGTGATGGTGAAAAAAGATATGTTGTTGTACCAAAATCAATCAAAGTAGGAGATTCATTTATCGTAAGTGAAAAAGCTCCTTTGACTGTAGGTAATCGCCTCCCGTTGAAAGTTGTACCAGTTGGTACTTTTGTATACAACATTGAAATGAAGCCAGGAAATGGCGCAAAGCTTGTTCGTTCAGCTGGAACATTTGGTCAGGTTGTGGCGAATGACTTGGGGTACACAAATATCAAAATGCCATCAACAGAAGTCCGTAAAGTTCCAGAAAACTGTTATGCATGTATTGGTGAAGTTTCAAACTCTGAATATCATCTTCAAAACTTTGGTAAAGCAGGTCGCTCACGATGGAAGGGTATCCGCCCAACAGTTCGTGGTTCTGCGATGAACCCAGTTGATCACCCATACGGTGGAGGTGAAGGTGCACAAGGCCGAGGTCTCCGTCGTGCGAAGACTATGTGGGGTAAGCCATCAGGTAAAGGTCAGAAGACACGAACTCCAAAGAAATACTCAAACGCACTTATCGTTTCTCGACGACGCGTTGGAAAATCAAAGAATTCAAAATAAACAAAAAACCCTTGCATTTGCAAGGGTTTTTTGTTTATTTTATTTTTAAAACAACTTTGAGTGTTTATATTTTCCATGTATACTAAGTATGCATGGAAAAACTATCAGAAAAGAAGAGGTTTTCGCTTGTGGCACGAATTCAAAGTACTAATAATGCCTTACGTGGGGTAGGTATTTTTATTCGTGCTACACACAATGCATGGATGCATTTCTTTTTTGGATTCCTCGCTCTCTTTTTGGGTTTCCTTTTGGAAGTTTCAACATTTGAATGGCTTATCATAATTATTGCGATTGCGATGGTAATAATCACTGAGGCAATCAATACCGCTATCGAAATTGATATTGACCTCACAAGTCCTAATTACCACCCGTATGCACGAGATACAAAGGATGTAGCGGCAGGTGCAGCCCTTCTGGCAGTCGCTATGTCAGGAATTATCGGACTTATAATCTTTCTTCCGAAGATTATTCCACTCATAGTACGATAAATATTTGACTTTATTTTTAGATTTGCTAGTATAGAACCCACGAGCTCACGTTGAGCTTATTTATATTATTATGACACGATCGCTTAAAAAAGGTCCTTATCTTGATGAACGGCTTCTGAAAAAGATTGCCGGCAAAAAGCCTATTGAAACAGGCCTTATTAAGACATGGTCACGCGCATGCGTAATCTCTCCAGAAATGGTCGGATTCCTCTTTGGTGTCCATAATGGTAAGCAACATATCGAAGTTCTTGTAACTGAAGATATGGTGGGTCACCGACTCGGTGAATTCTCTCCAACACGCAAATTCGTTCGACACGGCGGTAAGATGCAAAAAGAACTTGAAGCCAAGAAGAAAGAAGCAGAAATCTCAGCAGCAAAGGCAGCAAAAGGAGCAACCGATACTAAAAAGAAATAATACTTAAATCATGAAAGCATTTCTCAAAAATTACAGACAGTCTCCCCGCAAGGTTCGCCTTGTCGCAGACTTACTTAAAGGCAAAAGGGTTGCCGATGCTTTTGTAGAGCTTGGTGCTCTTCCAAAGCGTGCAACAGGTCCTATGGCAAAGCTTCTTTCTTCTGCTGTTGCGAATGCAAAGAACGCAGGTATTAATACAGAAAACCTCTCAGTTGGTTCTATTACCGTTAACAAGGGTATTGTGATGAAGCGTAGTATGCCACGAGCGCGCGGAAGTGCTTCTCGTATCAACAAGCGTACAAGTCACATCATGCTTACGTTGACCGAAAAAGAAACAGTAAAGAAAGGTTCAAAGAAAAAGACTGTTGCCAAAGAATCAGTTGTAACAGAGAAAAAGTCGAAATCTAAAAAGTCAGTTGCTACTGCATAATCGCTTAGCTATTAATTATGTCAAAAGTTGTCCATCCATACGCACATAGATTAGTTATCCTCCGTGATTGGAAATCACGCTGGTTTGCTGATAAAAAATACAAAACACTTCTCAAGAGTGACGTTGTTATTCGTGAATTCCTCGAAAAGAAACTTCGTGGATTCTATGTGTCACGTATCGAAATCGAACGTAACGTTAAAGCAACAAAGGTTATGGTGTATACATCACGCCCAGGTATGATCATTGGTCGTTCTGGTGAAGGTGCAACAAAACTCAAAGCAGATCTCCTCAAAGAAATGAATAAGCGTGGCGTAAAAACTCCTGAAGATTTCAAGCTTGATATCGTTGAAGTTACAAACCCAGATGCTGACGCCGCAATTATCGGATGTACAATCGCTGAAGGTCTCGAAAAGCGACTTCCATATCGTCGTGTACTCAAGCAAACAATCGAAAAGATTATGTCTGCTCGTGGTGTAAAGGGTGCTCGTATTTATATTGGTGGTCGTCTTGGTGGTGCAGAAATCGCACGCAGTGAACAGATCAAGCGTGGTTCTATCCCACTTCAGACATTCCGCGCTGACGTTGATTTCGCTCGCGAGAAAGCACACATGCCATACGGCGATATCGGTATCAAGGTCTGGATTTACCGTGGTGAAGTTTTTAATGACGCAAAGAAATAATTTTTTATGTTAACACCAAAGAAAGTAAAATTTAGAAAGTGGCAGACTGGCCGTACTGATATGACAAAGGTCACTCCAGATACTCGAGGTATTACGATTGCCTTCGGTTCTTTCGGATTGAAAGCAACAGCAGGTGGCCGTATTCGTTCAAATCAGATTGAATCAGCACGTAAAGTTGCATCACGAACAATCGGCAAGACAGGTCGCATGTGGATTCGTATCTTTCCTGACCGACCATTTACTCAGAAGCCAGCAGAAGTAGGTATGGGTAAGGGTAAAGGTAACCCAGAAGGATACTGTCTCGATATTCGTCCAGGTCGTGTATTATTTGAAGTAGATGGTGTTTCAGAGGCAATTGCAAAAGAAGCGCTTCGAAAGGCCGGTACAAAACTCCCTGTTACAACTCGCATTGTAGCTCGATAAAAAGCATATGAATACAAAAAATACACAATCAAATAAAACACTCAAAGGTATCGTTGTGAGCGACAAGATGGATAAGACAATCGTTGTCAAAGTGACACGTTTTGTTGAACACCCAAAATACGGCAAGCGTCTTAAGAAGTCAAAGAAATACAAGGCGCACGATGAAGGAAATGTAAAGAAAATCGGTGACAATGTTGAAATCGAAGAGACTCGTCCAATCTCGAAAGATAAGAAGTTTAAGGTAATCGCATAAATATATGATTCAAGACGGAACAGTAGTAAAAATCACAGATAACGCCGGCGGTAAGGTCGGCAAGGTCTTCAAGGTGCTTGGTTCATCACGAAGACGCTATGCTTCACTTGGCGACAAGGTTGTTATTTCAGTGAAGATTGCTGAACCTCGCAAGGGTGTGAAGAAAAAGGATGTTCTTCAGGCCGTTGTTGTCCGTACTGTAAAAGCATTTCGCCGAAAGGATGGATCATATATCCGATTTGATGACAATGCCGTTGTGGTGCTTGAAAAAGACAAGATGGATCCAAAGGGTGGTCGTGTGTTCGGTCCAATTCCTCGTGAGCTTGCAGAACGTGGATATCAAAAGATTATTTCTCTTGCACAAGAAGTTATTTAATACAATTTTATGAAAATCAAGAAAGGAGACAATGTAATAGTAATCGCTGGCGCAAGTAAGGGTAAAAAAGGCAAAGTCCTCAAAGCTTTTCCTTTGCTCAATAAGGTAATTGTTGATGGCGTCAACATGAAAAAGAAGGCGATAAAAGCACGAGGCAAGGCGACACAAGGTGGTATCGTTGCGATTGCAATGCCTATTGATGTATCAAATGTTGCAAAAGATAAATAATCACTAATTTTATTATGGAAACAGTTAAACAAAAAGAAAATAAAGCATTCAAGTCTCTTGCTCCAAAGTATGGATACAAGAACGTGATGGCAGCACCACACCTCGTAAAGGTTATTGTGGCTGTTGGTACTGGCTCAGGTATCAAGCGAGACAAGAACCGCAATACATTTATCATGGACCGATTGGCAAAGATTACTGGTCAGAAGCCAGCTACTCGTAAGGCAAAGAAATCAATCGCGAGTTTCAAGGTTCGCCAGGGAGATCAGATTGGTGTTATGGTAACACTTCGCGGAGAACGAATGTATGGTTTCCTTGAAAAGCTTATCAATGTTGCTATTCCTCGAACAAAAGACTTCCGAGGTATTGATTCAAAAATCGTTGATAGTATCGGAAACATGACACTTTCAATCAAAGAACACACTATTTTTCCAGAAACAGGTGACGAAGAATTAAAAGATGTATTTGGACTTGCAGTTACCGTGGTAACAACAGCAAAAACAAAACCAGAAGCAATCGATTTCTTTGAACTCATCGGTGTACCGTTTAAGAAATAATAAAAATCGCCCCTTTGGGCGATTTTTATTATTTAGGTATATGTAAAAACCACCCTGCTTATGGGTGGTTTTTTGTGTTATTTTCTTGGTAGCTGTTTGCGGGTAATATCTTTTCTAATTTCTTTTTCAATCATTGTTTCTATCTTCTTTTGACATATCGTATTTTTGAGAGTCATATAGTGGTAGTCACGGACGATTGTTCCATTCTCATAGCATTGAAAGCCAATTACAAGCATTTCATTTCTGAAATCAAGGTTAATTCCTGTTTTTTTACACGTTGTAATGGTAAGGTATTTTCCAAAATCTTGAGTATCAATGTCAGGATGTATCTCATAGATTAATTCCGCAATACGTTTTGCGTGTAGCACAGAAAGAGATGTTTCGGGTAAGTTTGTCTCTTTGATGAGATCATACGCATGTTCTATTGTCATAAGAATAGTATTTTTTATAAACAGTAGCACCCTTTGTGTGCTCGGTCAAATATCGTGATATACTGTTTATCATGCGAACGATTATCTTTATTCTCCTTGGTGTGCTTGCTGTTTTTGCACTGTATAAGTATTTTTCCCTTGATATAAATACGTATTTTCAGGAATCAGTCAAAGAGCGTAATTTCAAGAAGGCAGAATCAGTCTTACGTGAGACTATTTCAGAAAAGCTCCAAACCGAGGCATCGGCCTATTTTTATGAACATAATAATTATTTTGTCTCAAAATCAAACAACCTCTGTATGAGTGCCAAGTCCCTTTTTGCGGGGCTTGAACAATTTACTTCAAACCCCGTAGAATGTGTTGCCCGGGTCCACTCATTTACTGCTCGGGTCAAATCTCTCCGTGCAGATACTTATTTTTGTGCTGATGCTAAAGGGTTCTATACAATCCCTGTAACAGAAGAAGCATTTGTCTCTGGGGTAAAATGTAACTAATACTCCTGTTTCTATAGGTTAGTTTAACTTGTATTTGACATCTAAAGCCCTATCTGATAGGATAGTGGAACGTAAGTAATAGATCCGTTCTTCTCCTTAAGTGCCCCTTATAAAGGTATTTAAGAAAAGGAACGAGATATCATACTTACACAAAGTGGATGCTACCTTTATATGGCACCTGCCTACGGCAGATGCTCATAAAGTATAGTCGATTCACTCGCTAGGTTTTATGGCTCCCACCTACGGTGGATGCCATAAAATTATAGTCATTTCATTTCTTAATTTTATGGCAAAAACATCAGTAATCGCAAGACATCATAAGAAATCAAAGTTTTCAACACGAGAAACAAATCGTTGTTTTCGTTGTGGTCGTGGTCATGCATACATGAGAGATTTCGGACTCTGTCGTATCTGTTTCCGAGAACTTGCAAACGATGGTATGCTCCCAGGTGTTCGTAAGTCATCTTGGTAATCTCTAACTAATCAAACTATGGATCAAATCGCAAACATGATAAATATGGTCAAGAACGGCGGTCTTCGTGAACACGAGACAGTTGTTGTTCCATTTTCAAAAATGAAGAATGCTATCGCAGAATGCCTCGTTTCTGAAGGTTTTCTTAAGGGTTTTTCAAAGAAGACAAAAAAGGGTTTTCCTGTGCTTGAACTCGAACTCATGTATGTTGATGGTGCTCCAAAGGTTGTCGGTGCAGAACGTGTTTCAAAATCATCACGCCGTGTATATACAGGTGCAAAGGAAATTCGTTTTGCTCGTGGTAGTCATGGTCTTACTGTTATGTCTACACCAAAAGGTATCATGACTGACAAGCAAGCAAAGAAAGAATTGGTCGGAGGCGAAGTACTATTTAAACTTTGGTAATTATATTTTATGTCACGAATTGGAAAACAAATCATTATCGTTCCAGCTGGCACAGAGGCAACACTCTCTGGTGCGACAGTTACTGTAAAAGGCCCAAAGGGTACTCTTACTCGTTCTTTTCCTGGTGATATTACAATCGCTCTTACTGGCAATGAAATCACTTGTACTCCAAATCGTGAAGGTGATCGTACGCTCAATGCATTGTGGGGTACATACGCATCACACATCAAAAACATGGTTATCGGTGTTAATGAAGGCTACTCAAAGAAACTTATCCTCGAAGGAGTTGGTTTCAAGTCTGAGGTTTCAGGTACAACACTCAATCTTGCTCTTGGTTTCTCTCACCCTGTAAAAGTTGAAATCCCTACTGGTCTTACAGTGACTGCTGAAAAGAACAACATTACCGTATCTGGTATCGACAAAGAAATGGTTGGTGCATTCACTGCATCAGTTCGCTCTCTCAAGAAACCAGAACCATACAAAGGTAAGGGATTCCGTTATTCTGATGAAGTTATTCGCCGAAAACAAGGCAAGAAGGCTGCATAAAGTATGGTTAGTAAATAGAAATATTAAATTATATGAACAAAAAAACAGAAAAAAGAATACGATTGAAGAAAAAGATTCGCGCAAAGGTGAATGGCACTTCAGAGTGTCCTCGTATTTCAGTATTCCGTTCAAATCAGTTCATCTATGCTCAGGTTATTGATGATTCAAAAGGTGTGACAATCGTGTCTGCATCTGACATGGAAAACAAAAAAGGTACAAAGACAGAACGTGCAGTTATTGTTGGTACAGAGATAGCAAAACTCGCAAGCGCAAAAGGTATCACAAAGGTTGTGTTTGACCGAAATGGTTTCAAGTACACTGGTCGCATCAAGGCACTCGCGGATAGTGCACGTGCTGGTGGATTAATTTTTTAATAGTATATATGGATACAACAAAACCAAAACAGAATACAGGACCATCTCGATCATACGGACCAAAGCGTGATGGTGATCGACGACCTCGTTCAAACTTCGAACGCCCAAAGCCTGAATTTGACCAGAAAATGGTTTCTATTCGTCGCGTGACTCGCGTGACTTCAGGTGGTCGCCGAATGACATTTGCTGTTGCTATTGCTATCGGAGACAAGAAAGGTTCAGTTGGTCTCGGTACTGGAAAGGGTGGTGACACTGCAATCGCAATTGCAAAAGCATTGCGTCAGGCAAAAAAGAACATGTTCAAGATAAAGGTGACAAAAGAAATGTCTATTCCTCATCATGTATCTGGAAAATTCTCAAGTTCAAAGGTAACTATGATGCCAAACCGAGGCAAGGGTCTCGTGGCTGGAAGTGCTGTTCGTGACCTTATCACACTCGCTGGTCTTAAAAATATCACTGCAAAAATCAATTCAGGAAGTAAAAATAAACTTAATAATGCACGTGCTGCGTACGTTACACTGTATCAGCTCCGTGCGAAATCCTCTCTTGCGCCTAAAATTACTGCATTCATCGCAGAAGAAAGTGCGACTGAAGCAAAAGAAGAGGTTAAATAATATATCGTTATGCAACTACACACAGTAAAAAGAGAACATCCAAATAAGAAAGCACGCCTCGTTGGTCGTGGTGGTACTCGTGGTAAACAATCTGGTCGCGGAGGAAAAGGTCAGACAGCTCGTGCGGGTAACAAGCGTCGTCCTCAGATGCGTGATATAATCAAAAAGATCCCGAAACTTCGTGGATATCGATTTAACTCACCTTCAACAAAAGCAACTGCAGTTAATGTAAGCGCGCTCAATGTATTTGCATCAGGTGCAACAGTAAGTCCTGCAACACTTCTCGAAATGAATCTTATTCGACGAAAGGGTGGTGCACTCCCTACTGTCAAAGTTCTCGGTACTGGTGATATTACTGTTGCTGTTACAGTGACAGGATGTCTCGTTTCAACAGTTGCACGTACAAAGATTGAAAAAGCTGGTGGTAGTATTGCGTAACTATACACCACTCGTTTGTGTTTCTCGTATCTCCCCTTAAACGCTACAACAAACTGAATGGAAACAATTTGGAATAAAATTAAAGTTATCTTTACTGACCGAGCACTTCGTTCTCGTGTCTTGTTTGTTCTTGGTGCACTCCTCGTATTCCGTCTTCTTTCTGTGATTCCAATTCCTGGTATTGATGATCTCAAACTCCAGGCTTTTCTTGCAAGTAATCAGTTTATCGGTGTACTCAATATCTTTTCTGGTGGAGGACTGTCACATTTGTCTATTCTTATGCTCGGTGTAGGACCATATATTACAGGTTCTATTATTATGCAACTCCTTACTATTATGTCTCCTCGATTGAAGGCACTCTATCAAGAGGATGGTGAAATCGGACGCAAGAAATTCAATCAATGGAGTCGTTTTCTTACAGT
>JAGOOZ010000008.1:0-2989 GCA_017992215.1 Minisyncoccota bacterium | reverse complement strand
CATATATTACAGGTTCTATTATTATGCAACTCCTTACTATTATGTCTCCTCGATTGAAGGCACTCTATCAAGAGGATGGTGAAATCGGACGCAAGAAATTCAATCAATGGAGTCGTTTTCTTACAGTTCCACTTGCGATTATCCAAGGTGTTTCTCTTATTGTTGTTCTTGGACGTCAGGGTATTCTCGGTGATATGACACCATTTACAGTGATTGCCAATGTGGCTGTTGTTGTTGCGGGTTCACTCTTGGTTATGTGGATTGGTGAACTCATCTCTGAGTTTGGTATTGGAAATGGTATTTCACTCATTATCTTTGCTGGTATTGTTGCCAACCTTCCAAAAGAAATTTCTCAATTTTTCTTTACCTTTGATATTGCCAACCTTCCAACATACCTTATCTTTCTTGTTCTTGGATTTGTTGTTATTGCATCTGTTGTTATTGTTACTGAAGCAGAACGTCCGATTCCTGTAACCTACGCAAAACAAGTTCGAGGTGATCATGTTGCTGGTGGTACACAGACATACCTCCCACTTCGAGTAAACCAAGCAGGGGTTATTCCAATTATTTTTGCACTTTCTATCTTACTCTTTCCTCAGTTAATCGGTAATTTTCTTGCGACAATGAGCAGTGGAACACTCCAAGCTATCTCACGAGGGCTTCTCTGGTTCGTAAATAATACATGGATATATTCAGCAGTGTATTTCATCCTTGTATTTATGTTTACCTATTTCTATACTGCAGTTACATTTGACCCAGACCAGCTTTCTACGAATCTTCAGAAAAATGGTGCATTTATCCCAGGTGTTCGACCAGGACAAGCAACTCGTGAATATATTGCAAAAATCCTCGGACGAATTACATTGATGGGTGCTGTCTTCCTCGGTTTGATTGCGGTCATTCCACTCCTCGTTCGAGCGGTGACTGGCATCTCAGCATTTGCAATTGGAGGTACTGCACTTCTCATCTCTGTATCTGTTGTTCTTGATTTAATCAAGAAAATGGACGCACAACTCTCAATGCGAGAATACTAAAAACCGACCACACGTGGTCGGTTTTTAGTATATGCCCGTATTAATGTATACTGAGTATATGACACACGATATATCACCACGAACATTTGTATTCTTCGGTATTGTTGGTTCTGGAAAGGGAACACAGATTCAGTTATTACAAAAATATATACAAGAAAAAGACCCCACCGCAGACGTACTCTGGTCGTATGTTGGAGGTGAATTCCGTAAACTTGTTGAGAACAACAATTACACGGGACTTCTCGTAAAAGAACGCCTCGAGCAGGGTTATCTTCAGCCAAATTTTCTTGGGGTGAGTATGTTTGCAAATACACTGATTACTTCACTCGGTAAAGACACCTATCTCATGACCGATGGGTTTCCTCGAACACTTGCACAAGCACATTTTATGGAATCAATTCTCGGTTTTTATGGACGAACACAGGTTGAGTTGATACATATTATCGTATCTCGTGATGAAGCAATCAAACGTATGAAATTACGTGGCCGTGCCGATGACAATGATGAAGGTATGAAGAATCGTCTTGATGAATATACAAATGATGTTCTCCCTACAATAGAACACCTACGGATTAAAGATGGATACACACTCCATGTTATCAATGGTGAGCAATCAATTGAGGGCGTCCATAAAGATTTGATAGCGTCGCTTGGTATATAGGATTGCTTTTGTTTGTGTTTTGCCCTAGTATGAACCCTGTATATGGCGATTATCATAAAAACTAAAGAGGAAATCGATATTCTCCGTGCAGGTGGTAAACGCCTCTCGGCTATTTTGGCAAAGGTTGCAGGTATAGTGCGTCCGGGGATTTCTACCTACGAACTTGATCAGTATGCCTATGAACTTATCAAAGAGGGCGGTGATGAACCAGCATTTCTCGGTTACAAACCCGAGGGGCATCGTAAGGCATTCCCTGCGTCGCTCTGCACGTCGGTGAACAGTGAAGTCGTGCATGGTATTCCACGAAAAGACAAAATCCTCAAAGAAGGAGATATTATTTGTATCGACCTTGGATTGAAACACAAAGGGCTTTTTACTGACCACGCTGTTACAGTCGCCGTCGGTGCTATCTCAAAAGAATCACAGAAATTACTCGATGCAACTCGTGAAGCGCTCGCTTTAGGTATTGAGCAAGCTATTGCAGGGAATACTGTCGGTGATATCGGTCATGCAATAGAATCGTTTGTGAATAAAAGATACGGTATCGTACGGGAACTCTCAGGCCACGGTGTCGGGAAATATATTCATGAAGACCCTTACGTGCCTAATTTTGGGAAAAAGGGGAAGGGTGCGAAACTCATCCCAGGAATGGTGATTGCAATCGAACCAATGCTTAATATCGGACGAGCAGATATTGTTTCTATGTCTGATGGCTATACTATCAAAACAGCCGACGGCTCTCGAAGTGCGCATTTTGAACATACTATTTTGATTACTGAAGGCGAACCAGAGATTTTGACTGCAAGATAGTAACACACAAAAAAGCTTTCTCATTGAGAAGGCTTTTTTGTGTGTTACCTTGATGCTATAATTAAGCACATGGAAGGTCTCATCGGTAGTATTCCCAAATTCAAAAGTCCTGAAGAGGAGTTGGCTTTTTTGCGGTCGCATATTGCTGAGAAAGAAAAAGCACTCAAAGAGGATGGTATTGATACCTCTCGAGAACGTCTTTCTCATGAAGTGCTTTCAGAATACAAACAATACACTCCTCAAGATGTGATGCACACAGGTGCACTCATGGATACCAAGACACACGATTCTCTCGTGCTTCGTCTTCACCCAGAAACTCACGACAATACCATGGAGGAATTATTGGCGCTTCTCCTTGATAAGGGTATTTCGACAGCTCTCGCTACTGTTTCAAAATTAAATAACCCACATATTGATGATGATTTTCATCGTTTTCTTGTGCAATATCTCGCGAGCACTCACACAATCCCTGGACTCAAAGAGG
>JAGOOZ010000033.1 GCA_017992215.1 Minisyncoccota bacterium | reverse complement strand
TTACCAAAGAGGAGCCTGTTGCAGAAACAAAAACTCAAGCAGTATCTTCAGTTATAAAAATAGAAGAATTAACAAAAGCAAATGACAAAACTGCACCAAAGCGATTTTTAATAACATCTCCACGCCCAGTGAAAGACCGTGCGTATATTATTGCTATTGATTCGATGGAAGTTATTTCATGGATTGATGATGGGTCTCATATTTATCAGGTACCAGACCTTGTTCGAGGTATTCATACATTGAAAGTTACCGCAAAGGATATGAATGGTGTGACAATGAGTGGATTCACTGAATTTTCAACAACAACAATTAGTACTCCGGTTATTACTGATTATCCCGCTGGTCTTTTTGTAAATGATTTTCTTATCTTGAAGGGTACCGCAGATCCTCTTGTTG
This sequence comes from Minisyncoccota bacterium, assembly GCA_017992215.1. Lineage (GTDB taxonomy): Bacteria > Patescibacteriota > Minisyncoccia > Phycocordibacterales > UBA9973 > UBA8515. The sequence continues at coordinate 4,635 of JAGOOZ010000033.1, read as the reverse complement.
ATGTAAATGTGATTATCACAAATATCAACACAACAGAAGCTGTGACTGCACGTATTCAAGCAAATAGTACGGGAAAGTGGAGTTTTGTATCAGAAGAGAAAATGACACTTGGTACGTATTCTATTGTTGCTCGTGCAATTACAAAAGATGGTATTGAGAGTAATCCAAGTAAACCACTTCGTATTGATGTTCGACCAAATGCTGTAAATAAATTCTTTACAACCCTTGGTAAATATCTCACTGTTATTACTCCTACAATAGCATTACTCGTACTTCTTATTTTTATCATTCTCTACGGAGTATATTACCTGAGAAAAACTCATCGGTATCTCAAGCAGAGACTGATTGATACAGAAACGGTTATCGCAAAGAGTTTTGAAGTACTCGAGAGTGATATGGAAGAGCAGGTCAATATTTTCAGAAAGATAAAAGCTCGAAAACCGCTTACTGAAAGCGAAAAAACATTCCTCGTGAAGTTCAAAAAAGATATTGAATCAGCCGAGAAAATCATCCTCAAAGAAATGAAGGATTTGGAAAAGGAAGAATAGAAAAAGTCCTTATATTTCAACACAAAAAAGCTCTTTTTTGTGCTTTATTTCCTCTATTTTTTCTGATATACTGGAGGTATATTTATGGCTCCCACCTACGGTGGATGCTTAAAAATTATAGTCACTTCATCCCTTAATTTTATGGCAAAAGACGAACCTAAAAAAGCAAAAAAAGAACAAGCGTACGGCGCAGAGGCTATTTCTGTTCTTGAGGGTCTTGAGCCGGTACGTCGTCGTCCTGGTATGTATATCGGGTCGACTGGTATTGATGGTCTTCATCACTTAGTATGGGAAATTTTTGATAACTCTCGTGATGAGGCGATGGGTGGTCACTGTGATCATATCGAAGTAGTACTTCTTCCAGGGAACGCTGTTCGTGTCGCTGATAATGGTCGTGGTATTCCTGTTTCTATTCACCCAAAAACAAAAGTTTCAGCCCTTGAAACTGTTATGACGACACTTCACGCTGGAGGTAAATTTGGTGGTGATGAAAGTGGGTACAAAGTTTCTGGAGGTTTGCACGGCGTGGGTGCTTCTGTGGTGAATGCACTCTCTATTTATACAAAAGCAGAAGTACACCGCGAAGGGGGTAAGCATGTCCAAGAGTATTCTCAAGGTAAGAAAAAAGCCGCTGTTAAGAAAGTTGGTTCTTCTAAATTAAATGGAACAATTATTTCATTTGAGCCAGATGAAGAGATTTTCAAGCAGATTCGTTTTGATTGGAATACTATTGTAAACCATTTGCGTCAGCAGGCATATCTCGTGCGGGGTTTGCGTATTGATATTATCGATGCACGTGAATGGGATCCACTGACAGGAGGAAAAGGTAAGGGTAATTTTGAAGATATTTTTTGGTTTTCTGAACTTGCGCTTGAAGTACCTTCGACTACATTTTATTTTGAAGGAGGGCTCGTATCTCTCGTAAAATTTTATAATAAATCACAAAAGGTCATACACCCAACTGTTTTTTATACAGATAAAGAAGTTGATGATGTCGGAGTGGAAGTAGCACTTCAATATGTCGATGACTTTTCTCCTAAGATTGTTCCGTTTGCAAACAATATTTATAACCCAGAAGGTGGTACACATATTACAGGTTTCAAGACTGCTCTTACTCGTATTTTAAACACGTACGGTAAGAAAAATAACTTAATCAAAGAAGCAGACGGAGGTTTTACTGGAGATGATGTCCTCGAAGGGCTCGTTGCTGTAGTGTCTGTAAAGCTTCGAGAGATTCAATTCGAAGGTCAAACAAAAGCAAAACTCGGTTCTACGGAAGCACAAGGGGCTGTTGCGACTGCATTTGGTGAAGCATTTACCATGTTCCTTGAGGAAAATCCAGATGAAGCAAAATCAATGATCAATAAATCATTGCTTGCACTTCGTGCCCGCAAGGCTGCTAAAGCAGCCAAAGATTCTGTGCTTCGAAAGGGTGCACTTGAAGGTATGACACTTCCTGGTAAACTCGCTGACTGTCAGGTAAAAGATGCAGAAAGTGGTGAACTATTTATCGTAGAGGGAGACTCTGCTGGTGGTACGGCGAAGATGGGACGTGATCGAAAGACACAGGCAATCTTGCCACTTCGCGGAAAGATTTTGAATGTTGAGCGTGCTCGTCTTGATCGTATGCTTGGCTCAGAACAAATCAAAAATCTCGTGATTGCAATGGGTACTTCTATTGGAGATACATTTGATCTCGAAAAGATGCGCTATCATAAAATCATTATCGCAACTGATGCGGACGTGGATGGTGCGCACATTCGAACACTTATCCTTACACTTATGTATCGATACTTCCGACCCGTTCTTGATGCGGGGTATGTGTATATTGCACAACCACCACTCTTTAAGATTAAGAAAGGAAAGGAGATTATGTATGCGTATTCTGACGAAGAACGAGATGCCCTGCTCGGCAAAGACGCTCCATCACTCGAACAGTTGCTTCAAGAATCTGCAAATGAAGGAGGTGAGTCTGCGGAGATTGAAATAGAAGTAGAGGAGGAAGACGAGTCAACAAAAACAAAGAAATCAACAAAAATTCATGTTCAACGATATAAGGGTCTCGGTGAAATGAATGCCGAAGAACTCTGGGAAACAACAATGGATCCTACTCGTCGTATTTTGAAGCAGGTTTCTGTGACTGATGCCCAAGAAGCAGATCAGATTTTTGATATGTTGATGGGTTCTGAAGTTCCTCCTCGTAAAGCATTTATTCAATCTCACGCCAAAATGGCACGACTCGATATTTAAAAACCCGTCTTTAAGATGGGTTTTTATTTACTTTTTTCTCAAGAAGCATATAATAACTAAAAAATTATACGTTATGGATACTATAAAACGAAGCACGGTTACATACCTAATAACCCCTGAGGGTAAAACCATTATGGCAGAACAACAGCGAAAGGTAATTGGCCTTAAGGGATATGGTGGAATCATTGAATCTAATGAAGAGCCTCACACGAGTGCAGTTCGTGAAATCTGGGAAGAAAGTGGTGGTGAGAAAAAAAGAAGGCTTAATCCCAATGAAGAAGGTGGTATCTTGGTTAACTCCTCTGATTTAATACCAGTAGCTCTTATTGATTTTTATAATGGTACTGAAAAAGAAATACCTTTTGGTAGTCCATCATTTCGTATGCTTTGTTATGTATGTTACCTTTTTAAAGGTAAGGCAATTTCTACTCATGAAATGCATAACCCAGATGAATACCCGCTTGAAAATTTACCATACGAAAAGATGATTATTGGTGATAATCTTTTTTTGGGTAAGATTCTCACGGGTGATATTTCTAATAAAGACCGAAAGTGTTATAAGGGTTTTATAAGAAGAACGAGTGACTGGAAAGAAATTATTGAACATGAGATTCTTCCCTGTAAAAAAGAAGATTTAGTACTTTAAATAAAAAATACCCCCAGATATCTGGGGGTATTTTTTATTGTGTGTGGGTTAGGATATTTTCTTTGTTTGTATTTCTTCTTCGAGTGTTGAAATAAAATCAGTAAGAGAACGTTCAATTTTCGTATCATCTCGTGTTTCGATTGTGAGGATACCTGATTCTTTTTCTTTGTCACCAATAACGATTACATACGGTACTTTATCTGTTTTTGCTTTTCGAATTCTCTTACCAAGAGAATCATTATCACCTAAAAGGGCAACACGAATATTCTTGTCTTTTAATGTTTTGAAAATTTCATCTGCGTATGGTGTATGAGTTTCTCTCACAGGTACGATCGCTACTTGTGTTGGAGAAAGCCAGAGAGGGAAGTTGCCAGCTGTGTGTTCGATAAGAGTCGACATAAAACGCTCAATTGAGCCCATGACTGCACAGTGAATCATGACAACTTGCTCTTTTTCACCTTTTTCGTTTGTACACGTAAGTCCAAAGTTTTTAGGCTGATTGAAGTCGAGTTGGATTGTTGCGACCTGGAGAACACGTCCGATAGAATCATGTGCGATAAAGTCGATTTTAGGGCCATAAAAGGCTGCTTCGCCAATACCATCAATCCATGTGACACCTTTTTTCTTCATGAGATTCTCGAGGGCATTTTCGGCTTTTGCCCAGACTTCACTTCCACCGAGATATTTCTCTGGTGTTTCTGGGTCATGACGAGAGAATCGGACTTCGAGGTCAAAACCAAATGTCTTGTAGAATGTTTCAATAATATTCCATACTGCCAATACTTCATCTTCGATTTGATTTTCTCGACAAAAGACGTGTGCATCATCTTGGGTGATAGAAAGCACTCGTGAAAGACCAGAGAGTTCACCTGATTGTTCATCTCGATAGACCATGGTTGTCTCACAGTATCGCTTTGGCATGTCACGATAACTTCGTGGTTCAGCGTCGAATATCTGTGTGTGGTGAGGGCAGTTCATTGGCTTCATCGCATAGAGGTGGTCTTCTCGTGTATGTATTTTGAAAAGATCGTCTGCGTATTTTGCCCAGTGTCCTGATGTTTCGTAAAGTTCCTTTTTTGTAATGTGAGGGATAGTTACTTTTTCATATCCGTATGGCTTGCGGAGTTCCCATACGTATTCATTGAGAAGTTCACGGATGATAGTACCCTTTGGTGTCCAAAGGGGAAGACC
>JAGOOZ010000032.1 GCA_017992215.1 Minisyncoccota bacterium | reverse complement strand
CAGCCCCAACAGCTGAGGTTGTTGTTGCAAAGACAAGTGGAAAAGCTCCAAAGAAAAAGATTGTTGCAGGTACACTTCACGTAGAAGCAACATTCAACAACACAAAGGTTGTTCTCTCTGATAAAGACGGTAATACACTTTTTTGGACATCAGCAGGTTCTCTTGGTTTCCGTGGTGCAAAAAAGGGTACTCCATTTGCTGCTTCAAAAGCAGGTTCTATTATTGGCGAAAAAGCAAAAGCGCTTGGTATTAAAGAAGTTGATGTTATCGTAAAGGGCGTCGGGTCTGGTCGTGAACCAACAATCCGTGCATTTATGGCTTATGATATCGATATCTCAGCTATCCGTGATATGACTCCAGTCCCACACAACGGACCAAAGCCAAAGAAGCCTCGCCGAGTATAATCTACGCTAACTAATATCTACATTTATTTTTATGAAAACTGTTCAAAAATACAAAATTTGCCGACGACTAGGACCAGGAGTGTTTGAAAAATGTCAAACACCTAAATTTGTGGCATCTGAAGCTCGTCACGGTAAAAACAAAAAAGACAAGCGTCCAAAGACTCTCTCTGGATACGCATTTCAATTTAACGAAAAACAGAAAATTCGTTTTATGTACGGTATTAGTGAAAAGCAATTTGGTAACTATATCAATGAAGCTGTTGCTCAAAAAGCTGTTTCTGCGCAAGAAGCACTCTTTGAACTCCTTGAAACTCGTCTCGATAATGTGACATACCGTCTCGGTCTCGCTCACACACGTCGTCTCTCACGACAAATGGTTTCTCATGGTCACGTGACAGTCAATGGCAAGAAGACAACTGTTGCATCTTTGCGTGTTCGCGTTGGCGATGTGATTGCTGTTCGTGCGGGAAGCGCGAAAAGTGTTTTGTTTGCAGATTTAGACAAGAAGTTGAAAGACTACACTGTTCCAAATTGGCTTTCATTTGATATCGAAAAGCTAACTGGAAAAGTCGCAGGCAAGCCGAAGAATACCGAAGGATATCTTGATCTTAACACTGTGCTTGAATTCTACAGTCGTTAGTAATTTAGTAGAGCGTTTGATTAATTTATTATAAATAATTTGCACGCCGTTAGGCTGCACACATTATAATGTCTGATTTAAATATCATTTTACCATCAAAGTTATCTATCATCTCTGAAGTAGGCACAAAGGGTGTTTACGAGATCGATGGTCTTTACCCTGGGTACGGGCACACACTCGGCAACTCTCTTCGTCGCATTATCCTCTCATCTATCACTGGTGCAGCTATTACATCTATCAAAATCGATGGTACAGACCACGAATTTTCTGTGATTGATGGAGTGAAAGAAGATGTTATCACTATTCTTCTTCACTTGAAACAGGTTCGTTTTCGTCTCCTTACTGATGAACCTCAGACAGTTACACTCAGTGTAAAAGGTCCAAAATCTGTTACTGCAGGTGATATTGAATTATCTGGTCAGGTAGAAGTACTCAACCCAGAACTTCACATTGCTGAAGTAACAGGCAAAAATGCACTTACGATTGAAATGACAATCGAAAAGGGTCTTGGTTTTGTTCCAAAAGACGTACACCAGAAGTCAAAGAACGAAGTTGGTGTGATTGCACTCGATGCAATCTTTACTCCAATCCGCCGTGTTGCCTACGAAGTAGAAAACATGCGTGTTGGTGACAAAACAAACCACAACCGCCTCCGAATGACTATTGAAACAGACGGTACACTTTCTCCACGTGAAGCACTTGAAAAATCTATCGTTATTATGGTAGAACAATTACAGGCTATTGTTGGTTTTACTGTTGCTTCAAAGCAGGTATCAGCAGAATCAACATCATCTGATGATTCATCAGATGTAAAAGCTGAGAAAGCAGAAAACGAAGGAAGTGAATTCACTGACATTTTGAAGACTCGTATCGATACGCTTGATCTTTCTACTCGAACATTAAATGCTCTCGATGGTGCAAATATTCGCACAATCGGTGGTATTGCTCGAAAGAAGAAAGAAGACTTGCTTGAAATCGAAGGTATCGGAGAAAAGGGTATTCAGGAAATCAAAAAGGTTCTTGCTGTATACGGCATTACATTAAAATAATAGAACCGAGTAATTAATTTATATGAGACACCACAGTAACATTCGAAAATTTGGACGAAACAAGAACCAGCGACACGCACTCTTGAAGGGGCTTATGCTTTCGCTTATTGCGCATGGCCGAATCGAAACAACAGAAGCAAAAGCAAAAGAACTTCGTCCATTTATGGAAAAGCTTGTTACGAAGGCAAATATAGGAACACTTGCATCACGACGACTTGTAATTTCTCGTTTGTACAACCGTACAGCAGAAGCAAGTACACTGATTGATGAAATTGCTCCAAAGTACAAGGGTCGTACAGGTGGATACACTCGTATTACAAAAATCGGTCGTCGCGCAGGTGATGCAAGTAAGATGGCAGTAATTGAATTTATATAATATGACTACAACATACACAATTGACGCAGAAGGAAAGACACTTGGTCGTGTCGCATCAGCAGTAGCAAAAGCACTCATGGGTAAAAATACTCCTGACTATGTTGCGAACCAAGTTGCAGATGTTCGCGTGAACCTCATCAATGCAAGTAAGACGTTGATGTCAGAACGACGCATGAAAGAAACACTCCACGAACGATATTCTGGTTTCCCAGGAGGATTGAAGACTGCTACAAACGAAGAGATTATTACAAAGAAAGGCTGGGGTGCTCTCTATGAGCTCGCAGTATATGGTATGCTTCCTTCAAACAAGCTTCGCCCGCTTATGATGAAGCGCTTAACAATAACAGATTAATTTTATGGCAGAAAAGAAAACAGTAACAAAAGAATACATTCGCGCACTTGGTCGTCGTAAGACTGCGACTGCTGTCGTAAAATTAAAGAAAGCAGCAAAGACTTCATACTCATTTAACGGCAAAGATCTCCTCACATATTTCCCAACAGCTGAGCTCAAGAAGATTGTCACTGGTGCTTTTGAAACAGCGAATCCTTCAGAGAAATTTGAAGTTATCGCAACAGTCAAAGGTGGTGGTAGTCATGCCCAAGCCGAAGCTGTCCGTCATGGAATCTCTCGTGCTCTTGTTATCTTTGATGCCGAACTCCGTGGTGTCCTCAAGAAAGCAAAGATGCTCAAGCGTGATCCTCGACAGGTAGAACGAAAGAAATTCGGTCTCAAAAAAGCTCGAAAATCACCACAGTGGAGTAAGCGTTAATTACAAAAACAAAAGCACCCAATTGGGTGCTTTTGTTTTGTGTGATATGATTGAAAAAATTTGCCAGAGTATGAAAAAACAAAAAGAATCACCGCTTGCACGGATTACGTGGGTTTGCGTGCGTTGTGACAAAGAAGATTTTTCATACGGACTCTACGATGAAAAATTACTTCAATCACAAAAAGAGAGCACCTATCGCCCAACTCACTATTGCTCTTCGTGTACTACACTTACTCCACACACGTACATTCTCCCGTTAGACGATGACAGGAAGCATTACAAACGACCAACCTTATTTTAGAATAAGTCTGGTCGTTTTGCCTTTTGCAAAGAAGGGCTACTTTTTGTATACTGACCCAAGTATGAATACAAACGATGAACAATTTGACCCAATTGAGAATGAACCTATCGAGCAGGACGTAACTTATGTAGACAGTACCGAAGATGGGGACGCCTTACCAACGAAAGATGTGGTAAAAAAACTTCGCGAGGAAATCAAAAAACTTCGTGCTGAAAAAGAAGAATATCTCACAGGCTGGCAGAGAGCAAAAGCTGACTATGTGAATCTCCAAAAAGAAGAAGAGGGAAAGCGTAAAGATATGCGTGGGTTTATTATGAGTACCCTTGTAGAAGATTTACTCCCGGTACTTGATAGTTTTGATATGGCATTTGCCAACAAAGAAGCATGGGAAAAAGTAGACCCAAACTGGCGGAATGGCGTGGAATATATCCATCAACAATTTCTCCGCGTCTTGGGTGACAATGGTGTGACACAAGTAAATGCGATTGGTGTACCATTTGACCCAATACTTCATGAATCTATGGAGATGGTTGTAACAGATGACGCCTCAAAGGATCATATGATTGCTTCTGTGGTGCAGTCAGGGTATCAAATAGGAGGGAAGATGATTCGCCCCGCCAGAGTGACTGTTTGGGAGAAGAAATAAGATACACATATACAAAACTCCCCCTAGGTCCAACCTAGGGGGTGAAAAAGAAAAACCCTTTAATCCAAATGCGAGATGCAAAAGAATCAAAGGGTTTTTAATAATACAAAAATTCAAAGTAACAAAGGGCTAGTCTTTAAAAGCCAGAAAACGGTAATCCGAATTCCATTCACCAAACCAAGACCAGAGATGCGCAAGTCGACTACCACCCATAACCAAATATAATACAGGAACACAAGAGTCCGATGATACTGAACCAAGGGCGATAATAGAAAATTCTCCTTGGAGTCTGGGATACAGTGCACCAAATGCATAGAGCTCTTGTGCTGTTCCGGGGCGAAAGCCACGATTTTTTAACTGAACCACAATATCTTCTGATGTCATACTTCTGTTAAATGTAATAAGTGTTGCAGTTCGCGAAATGACAGTGTCTTTAGTGTCATTTGAAAAAGATGTAAATAAAATGTCTTCATTTACATAATCATAATGACCTGCTTTGAGATAATGCTTGATTGATTTTGAATAATCAACGGCAATGGGAAATTCAAGGTTTTCAATGGTGCTAGATGAGCTACCTCCACAGGAAGCAAAGAATAATGCCATAATTGGCACAAGGAGAAACATGGCTTTTTTCATAACTGATTTTTATTTTTAAATTTGTGTATATTATAGCATTATTATAAATAAAAGTCAATAGTATCGCGTGGATTTAATAAAACAAAAATACGTCTGCTTAAGTCAGATATAATAAGATTATTTTTTCAATAATTGACTTTTGGTGTTATATGGTTTATAATGAAAAAAATCTTTTAAACCCTTAAATACGTATACCTTTATGACACAAAATGTTTCTTCACG
>JAGOOZ010000031.1 GCA_017992215.1 Minisyncoccota bacterium | reverse complement strand
ATACAGGAATGTATTTTTCTACAAGATACACACATGACCGTGCTGTCGGATAGAGATATGTTGGAGTATTTTCATAAAACTTTTTTCTAGAAAGACTATGCAGGCAATCAACATCAACACTAGGGTCAATCGCATCGAGCACTCGTGGTGTATCAATGTGAGACGGAAGCGGAAGTTGAATAATAATACCGCACATGTGAGGGACTCGATTCAATGCTTCTATTTCTGTAATTAATTCTTCTGTAGTAACAGAAGTTGGAAATTCTGCGGTACGAAATTTAATCCCTACTGATTCGGCAGTTTTTGCTTTGATTCGAACATACGAAGCGGACACAGGGTCGTCCCCCACGAGAATATCGCAAAACACAGGAACAAACGGAAGTTTTTCGACATCGTTTTTTATTTCCTGTAATAGTTCGTCTCTTAGTTTTTTACCGTCAATTATTTTTGTTTGCATATAATTACTACCTAGAATCATTATACTCAGGAAATCAATTAATGATCGTAGCTACGAGGTAATTTTAAATAAATTTAGAACCGATAAAATTATATTAGATACAAGGCGGTGATGAGCATTGTGACCAAAATGGAGTATACCTCCTTTGCGGGAACAAGCGGAATCACCAACGATGTAGATGATGTGATTTTATCGGTTCTACTATATACCGAGAAATTCATTACGCATATCATCTCTATGTGCCACCCGCCTATAATGACTCATTCCAAGTAAAATACCAAGCCCCATAAATTCAGTCAAAAGATGAGACCCTCCGTAACTCATAAACGGCAGTGTGATACCCGTGACTGGCATGACACCGATATTCATACCGATATTGATAATCAAATGACTCATGAAATAAATCGCAAGTCCTATACCAAATAAAATTTCAAAATTTGTCGCCCCCAGAAGCGCGATTCGCAAGACTCGCCACATGATAAGTCCAAGTAATATAAAGAGAAGTACCACACCGACGAAACCCCACTCTTCTGCAAATGCAGCAAAAATAAAATCAGTTTCGTATTCTGGTAAAAACTTAAGACGAGATTGCGTACCAAAACCAACCCCTTTGCCGAGAGCCTGCCCGCTTCCAACAGCAATTGTTGATTGATACACGTTATACCCTGCACCTTGAATATTTGAAAGTGGATCAATAAACGTCATAATACGATCCTTTTGATATGGCTGAAAAACAAACATCCAGAAAAATACAAAAGCTACCACCATCCCACCGACAACGAGTAAGAGGTGTTTACGAGAAAGGCCTGAAACGAGCGTCATCCCAAACCAAATAAAAAAGATAATCATCGCTGAACCAAAGTCTGGCTGAAAGAGAACGAGTGTAAATGGAACGAGTGCATACAGCCCTGTAATCACAATATGCTTGAAATTATCAATCTCAACATGTCGTCGAGAAAAATATTTTGCAAGCATAAGAATAAGCACGAGCTTCATCATATCTGACGGCTGAAATGAAAATCCCCCAAATGAAAACCAACTCTGGGCTCCGTTTGAAGTATGTCCAAAGAAGAAAAGCAATACAAGAAGTGAACAGAAAAATAAATAGAGAACTACTAGAATCTCGGTTCGACGTAAAAAACGAAAATCAAAATACGAAAGGATAAATAATGCAGAAAAAGAAATTGCAATCCACAATAACTGATGAGAGAAAAAAGGTGTTTCTTCGGTAAATGAACTCATCGTGATAAGCCCTGCACCAAGTACTGGTATCAAAAATAAGACGAGAAACCAGTCAATCTGTAACAAACGAGATTTCATAGAAAATTATAATTCAACAGTAAAAGGATTAATCATGGGAAAAATATCCCACACAACAGGTTGCGTAGAAAATGATTGTGGCCATGTAAACAAAAGTGATGATGTTTGCCCTGCACGTAATTCTTCTTTGTGCGTCTTTGACACCTGAATTGCATTTCTATCTTGATCATACAAAATAGTAACGACATCAAATGCCGGCATATCGTAAATAGAATCATTCGTCATTTGTGCGGTAAGTATTGGAGTATTTTCCTCCCCTCCTAAAATTACTGCTCCTACACGAAGTGGCAATGTCTGTAGTGTTGGATTTTTCTTCATCCATAGTGATTGCCCCGTAAACATAAATGACACTGTTCGTATTGATGCTTGCCCCGCATCAAATCGAGGTTCAAAAATAGCAAATTGCTGATTCGGTGGTATAAAGGTTGTTCCCTCTCGTCGTCCAATCAAGCGATTCTCTGTATCGTATGCACGAAATTCATATGTTGCTTTTTCTACCCCAGCAGTACGGTTTTGATTCTCGATAAATGCGACAAGATTGTACGTTGACCCAACAACAGGAAATGCCCTACTCCACACAACAATAGGCTCAGAAACTTGTGACGAACACAACCGTGAACACACACCACCACAATCAACCTCAAGCTCGGAACCATTTTTTATTCCATCAACGCATGATGGGGCTTTACTTAAAACAGGATACAAAATCGAGAAAATAAGTAATCCAAAAATAAAAAGGACAATGGAGAGGTATATAGCTTGTCGTTTTGAAGCCCATGACATATATATGTATCATAGCAAAATACCGCCCCAATGTGGAGCGGTATTTTGCGAGACAAAAATAAAACTATTATGCTAAATTATCTTCTTGAGATTTTTCGTACGCACGTTTCATTTTCATAAATGCAACAGCAACTCCTGCAACGACGACTCCACCTGCAGCCAAACTTGTGTTTCGTACAACTTCCTGTGAATCCCAATTGATATTTTGAAGGGCTTGAATTTGCTCATTCAAGGTAGACTGAAACTTTTCAGAGAGATGATATGCACCAAGTGTCGCTCCTGCAGCAGCTGACAAAAACTTTCCGACAACGATAGCTCTTTTGCTTTTTACATCACCATCGGGAGTATTAGTGAGAATATTTTCAATCTCTGCACCCTCTGATACTATTTTTTCTGTACTGGTAATAACTTCCTGTGTATCTGATTTTCTTTCAAACATTGTTTCCATTGGCATATTATTCTGTGATCCCTTCAACCTCTTTTTTGAGATTTGAAAAGACTGTATTAACTACTTCTAAAAATTTCGCGACCTCTTCATTCGTTGCTGTATTGTCAGCAATTTTAGCACTGATTGCCTTGATTTCTTCTTCGTTCATAAAATGATTATACTTAAAAATTATAGTAATATCTCTTTACATTATATTCCTTTCGTGTCACAGAGTCAATCCAACAAAAAATACCCATAGAAATATGGGTATTTTTTGTTGGATTGACTAATCTGTGTTTAATTTAAGTCCAACTTTTTCAGCAATTTGTTTTATCCAAAGATCATGACGAGAAAGTTGAGTTGAAATTGCAGCGTATTCCATACTTAAACCACTAATAGATTTAACGATAGAATCAGAAGAAATAATAAGACCCTGAACTAATTCTTTCAAATCAGCCATATCACTTTTAACTTCTTCTATATCTTTCTTTGAAGCCAAAACTGAAGTTAATTTATTTATATCTTCATCATTTAACATGTTTGTATTGTATAAAATTAAGTAAAGATAAGCAATAACAAAAAAATGCCTGATGTAATAGGCATTTTTCTTTAATTAAACACTTTGTTCTGGTGTGAAGTCGGGGTGGGACCCGACTGCAAGGCCGGAAGCTGACGAGCTGAGGCGGGCCGTCTACAGGTGTCCATCACTACCGATGAACTTCGCGGAAATTTTCAGCAGAAAATTATCCGTGTAAACCTACTTACAATTTTTATGGTTCCCGCCAGACGATAGTATGGCAAAAATAAAAACTACTCCATTTTTAATGGAGTAGTTTTTATTTTAGTTAAACACTTTGTTCTGGCGACAACCTACTTTCCCCTAAAGAGTATCATCGGCGTAGATGGGCTTAACTTCCGAGTTCGGAATGTAATCGGGTGTGACACCATTACCAAATCACCAGAACAAAATATTCAACTTTAAAAATCAGATATATATAATACCTGAAAACTGAATGCTGAAGGACGTGTATCTAAAATAGACAACAAACAAAATAATGATTTCCACATTTCCTAATAGGAATCGAACGATTAGTACACCTTGGCTCAATGCATTACTGCATGTACACCTAGTGCCTATCAACCTGATCATCTCTCAGGTTTCTCAAACGATTCCTCATCTTGAAGCTGGCTTCCCTCTTAGATGCTTTCAGAGGTTATCCATTCCCGACATAGCTACTCGGCAGTCCAGCGGGCGCTAGAGCCGACACACCAGAGGTCAGTTCACTCCGGTCCTCTCGTACTAGGAGCAAATCTTCTCAAGAATCAACGCCTGCAGTAGATAGGAGACTAACCTGTCTCACGCATCATACTATCATGTATGTTTTCACCGACGAAGGTGTCATACACGATTTTTCACTTATTACTAAGTGGATTGGACTATAACTTCATCTCTTGCAAGATGGTTCACATTTAGTCTCTACGGGTATCTTATGAGTTTTATAAAAGAGAGGAAAAGGATTCTGTTTTTGGACCGTTACAGTACGGTCACTGGGCCTAATAAATCAGACCAAGTATATTTTAAAACAAAACTTCCTCATCCCCTTTATAAAACCCATAAAACTTCCCTCGGTATTGCCCTTCATTTGCATGAGTGGGGTTCCACCGATATAAGTGAACTTCTTATAATATATTTCTATATTATACCGCCGTGAATGCACAACAGTGCACCATGGTCTTAAATCTCAGATTAAAACAGTTTTAATTTTCCTCGTGGGGCTCAAACTGTACAATAGTCAAAAGTTCATCAAGTTATCAAGTCATAAAGTAAATTCAAAATGCATTTGCATCTGTAATCTACTTTTAACTTTATAAACTTTCTACTTTATAACTTCTGTACGGTTTGAACCCAGCTCGCGTACCTTTTTAATTAGCGAACAGCTAAACCCTTGGCAGCTTCTCCACCACCAGGATAAGGTGAGCCGACATCGAGGTGCCGAACTCCGCCGTCGATATGAACTCTTAGGCGGAACTAGCCTGTTATCCCTAGAGTAGCTTCTATCCGTTAATCTTCATCCGCATCTAATGCGAAATGT
>JAGOOZ010000007.1 GCA_017992215.1 Minisyncoccota bacterium | reverse complement strand
AATCCGAAACCAAGTTTTTTATTTAAAGACCTACCTATTACCGATATCAAAGAATTTGGTAAAGAACAAAATCATTTAGAAATTATTTTTACAAATAGTCGTGGTGCTCGCGTGAAAGCTATCGCGTTCTTTAAGACACGTGAGAGCTATAATCGAACACTCACAAAAGGGGAGCGAATCAATCTCATCGCCACCTTTGAAAAAAGTACCTTCGCCGGACGAACTGAATTACGATTGCGAATTGTTGATATACAATAATATTTAAGATGGTGTGGTAAAATAATTCTATGAAAACGATTGAAATCTACACTGACGGCTCATCGCTCGGTAATCCAGGTCCAGGAGGCTGGGGGGCTGTTATTACAGAAAATGATACCGTGCTTGATGAATTAGGAGGATATGAGAAAGAGACGACCAATAATCGCATGGAACTCTGTGCTGTTATCGAAGCACTTCGGTATATCTTGAAACACCACCCTCAAGATATGGTTATTATTCATACTGATTCTGCGTATGTACTTGGGGGAGTTACCACATGGATACATTCATGGGAAAAAAATGGATGGAAAACAGCAAATAAAAAAGCGGTCCTTAATCAAGATTTATGGAAAGACCTTATCGCTCTTAGTCGAGAATGTGGTAGTCGTATTTCTTGGCAAAAGGTAAAGGGGCATGCTGGTGTTGTTCATAATGAGCACGCTGACACTATTGCAACACGTTTCGCTGCTCAAAAATAAATATAAGATACATACAACACCTCTTTTGTATACAAAAGAGGTGTCTTGACATTTTGCATAATATGGTATATAAAAATACAAAACTCACAATTAAATTTAAAGCCATATGACGATTATCAAACACGTAACAAGCGGAGCAGTTGCTTCCGCTTCAGGGAATTATGAAAAGGCACATTTTCAGGTGTTGAGAAAACAGTTCAAACGAGATATGAGAACAGGCAATGTTCGCTTGGAGCAGTTGAATCATGGTCAGATTAAAATCGACCCTGCCCTTACTTCCTATCTTGCATCACTTTCTGAAAAGAAAACATTTTATGACAATTCACGGATTTATCAATTATTTGAAATTACTGGTGAGGGGCAAATTTCCGATGTTGACCTTATTAAAAAGATTAACAAACAGAATTCATGTTCATTTGATGAACTCCAAGCAAACATCGTATTTTTTATTGATGAATGCAAAAAGAAACAAAGCCCCCTATATCATCCCGGTAGTGAAGTGCATGTGATTCTTGATTACGTTCTTATTGATGGTACGGTAAAGGTAGTATTCCTTGAAATGGAAAAAAACGGGGAGGTGCATCTTCACATGAGGGATCTTCGCTTTTGGAAAGAGTTAACCTTTGGAATCTCATAGGGTTTGGTTGTGTATCATGTAGAAGCCACGCATATTCGCGTGGCTTTTTGTTTGTTTGTATACTGTATTTATGAGGATACGAGACATTGGTCTTGTTTGTTTTCTCGCAGGGATTGCTTGTGTGAGGTATTTCTTTTTTCTTCCAGAACAACTTCCGTATGATTCATTTGTGGGAGATACGGTTACATTTTCTGGTGTCATCGTTGATAATCCTGATATCAGGGTTTCAACTGCACGGCTCACTGTTCGACCGCACGGACAAGAATCTCATATTCTTGTTGTTGTACCATATCCCTATGAGACATTACTCTCCTATGGTGATGAAATTTCTGTAGCAGGAATACTCGAAAATCCAGAAGATTTTATTACATCATCAGGAAATGAATTTAAATACAAACGATATCTTGCATTGAAAGATATTTATTTTATTATTTCAAACCCTGATATTACTATTCACTCGCACAAGAATGGTTCACGTATTTTGTACCATCTATTTCGTGTACGACAGGTTTTTATAGATCATATTTCTCGGGTTATTCCTCCTGTTGAACGTGATCTTGCAAATGGTATTTTACTTGGAGCTCGTGGGGGATTTGATTCTGATATGCGTGATGAGTTTATTCGTACGGGAACGATTCATATTGTGGCATTGTCGGGGTATAACATCACAATCGTTGCAGAAGGTATACTTCGTCTTTTTAGTTTGTTTTTTAGCGCGATTGTCACGTACGGTATTGGTGCCCTTTTTGTTATATTATTTGTTCTCATGTCTGGTGCCGGTGCAACAGCAGTCCGTGCAGGGGTTATGGCTCTTATTATGTTGTTTGCTCGGAGCACGGGGCGTCTGTATGATGCAGGACGAGCACTTATTATTGCCGGCTTATGTATGATTGCATATGATCCTCGTGTTGTATTTGATATTTCTTTTCAACTGTCATGTATTGCAACATATGGTGTGCTCTATATCACTCCTCGCGTCATTCCATCGGTATCGTATTTGCCATCTCGGTTTGGTTTTCGTGAACTTGTTGCAACGACACTCTCTGCAATGATTGCGGTCCTTCCACTTCTTTTGTATTCGACAGGCATTCTTTCTTTTGTGTCACTTCCTGCAAATATTTTCGTATTACCGTTTATTCCACTCGCAATGCTTTTGTCATTTTGTGCAGGAGTGTTTGGTTTTATCTATGCACCGCTTTCTGTCCTGTTTGGATATGGTGCACATCTTATTCTTTCGTACATACTTTCTATTATTCATTTCTTTGCTTCATTTTCATTTGCGAGTACGGTGGTAACTTCATTTCCTCTTATTGTGACTGTCGTACTCTACCTAGGTATATTTTGGTGGGTTCATAATATAAAACACGCTACCTAGGCGTGTTTTATATTATGATAATTTTTTAAATCTATCTTCAATGATATTCCAATTGATATTTTTAAAGAAATCTTCAATGTATTGTTTCTTTCCACTTGGTTGATAGTCAGAAACATAGGAATGTTCCCACATATCAAGAGCAAGGACAGGGGAGAGCCCAGAGAGATGTCCAAGATGTTGTTCGTCTACCCACTGATGTACGAGGTGTCCTGTGTGCGCATCATAATAAAGCATTGCCCAACCAATACCACGAGTAAGTGCAAGGAGAGAGAATTCTGTATACCATGCATCAAATGACCCCCATTCTTTTTCAAGGAAAGAGAGAAGTGTACTTTCAGGGGTGAGTGGGTGTGGTCCTCCTTCGAGTGAAGAAAAATATATTTCATGATTTTTCATGCCATTAAATTCAAATGCAAAACGACGAAAAAGTTCTCCTTTTTTGTATGTATCTGTTTCTGTTTTTAATTCTTGTGTAATATAATTTGCGAATTTTACATACCCGAGATAGAGCTTCATGTGTTCATCGATTGTCTTTTGGCTGATTCCTGTAAGTGGTGGGATTGTAAATGTGTGAGGTGTAAAATAGTCCATAGAAGAGAGTCTTATGTGATAATATGGTAAGTATATCATGAAGCATGTTCGTGTCTACGCACTACGAATAAGTATCGCACTTCTTCTCGTTTCAGCTGGAACTCTTTCTTTTGTCTCATACGGGCAAACGACACAATCAGGAGATCTTGTTACTGTTGCATTTCTTGATGTTGGGCAAGGTGATGCTATTTTTATAGAAGCACCAAATGGTGTACAGATGCTTATTGACGCTGGCCCGAATCAGTCAATTCTCAAATCTTTACATGAAGTAATGCCGTATGGTGATACGACAATTGATATTGTGCTTGCGACACATACAGATGCAGATCATATTGGGGGACTTGCGTCAGTGCTCGATATGTACGATGTGGGTCAAGTGATTGATAATGGTATGTCATCAAAAACAAAAATATACAGCACGGTGTATTCACGTATTAAAGAAAAAGATATACCACGGTCGGTTGCACATAAGGGGATGAGAATCACTCTTGATAGAGAGAGGGAAGTGTATATGGATATTCTTTTTCCTGATAGAGATATATCCGGACTTTCTTCAAACGAAGGGTCGATTGTCAGTTCTCTTGTCTATGGAACACACACATTTTTATTTACAGGAGATGCACCTCTCTATACTGAACATATCGTACTTCAAAACGAAGACCCTTTGATGATAGATTCAACAGTGCTTAAGCTGGGGCACCATGGGTCACATACCTCGACAAGCGATGCGTGGTTGCGTGCGGTAACACCAGAACTTGCAATCATATCAGCAGGTAAGAATAATCGATATGGACATCCACATGAAGATGTCCTTGGTCGCTTGCGTGCATTCTCGGTTCCATATCGTGCTACATACGATGAGGGAACAATCGTATTAAAAACAGACGGGGTAACTATGAATACAAAATAAAATTCACCACGAATGTGGTGAATTTTATTTAATGATTCCTGCTTTTTTGAGAACAGCGAATGCTCCGTGTTTGTTGATAGTTTTGATTGCCTGAGTAGATATTGTGAGAGGGAAGTATTTTTTGAGCTCAGGAACATAGATGCGTTTCTTTTGGAGGTTAGGGTATTTACGAACCTTACCTGTTGGGTTGAATTTGGTAGCACGAACAACGTTCGAGTATCCACCCGCTACGAGAGAGCCCTTTTTTGTTATTGCACAAACTTTTGCCATAAGTGACGTTATGTTATCATATATCTTATTGGAATGCAATCCCGTATTTTATATGGACCGCATCCCTCCTTATTATATGGAAACAATTGATAGTATTTTTTATGTTGTCGTTCTTATTATGTCTGTAGTTATTCATGAATTTTCTCATGGGTATATGGCATATTATTTTGGTGACCAGACGGCATTGCGGGCGGGGAGATTGACTCTCAACCCCTTGAAACATCTCGATATGTTTGGCTCAATCCTCCTTCCTCTCTTTTTGATTATCTCTGGGGCGGGCTTTGTTCTTGGCTGGGCGCGTCCGGTACCATACAACCCTCGAAATCTCAGAAATGGTCGCACGGGGGAATTATTTGTCGCAGTGGCGGGTATTATTGCCAATCTTTTGATTGCACTTTGTTTTGGTTTACTTATTCGTTTTGCACCAGCACTCGGATTTCCTGCATACTCACTCGACCCAACACTTCTCCACCCGTTGTATCAGATTTCAGCAACGATTGTATTGCTCAATATCGTACTTGCATTGTTTAATCTTATTCCGATTCCACCACTTGATGGATCAAAGGTGCTTTTTTATTTTCTTCCGCCGTCATATCGTCATATTCAAATTTTTCTTGAACGATACAGTCTCTTTATTTTGATTTTCTTTATTTTATTTGTATGGGGAAGTGTTGCTCCTGTTATTTCGTTCCTCTTTTCTCTGATTACAGGTCTTTCGTAATTCCTCTTGTATCTATTTAATGATAGAATACACCTATATGTCTCGCCTTACGGTATACAGTCTCATAGTGGGAGTCTTCTTATGTACAGGAACAGTTTTTGCTGCGACGGGTACGATTACAACAGGGTATCAACAGTCGACATTTTCTGATCAAGATGCAGATGATGATGGTTTTGATGATGTGATTGATTGGAGGCCTCCAAATACTGATAATCCTGTATCTATTACTGATTCTGCTATTACCGGTACAATTTGGGGTGAAAGTGTTGGATGGATAAAACTCAATCCTACGGGGAGTGGTGGTGTTACCAATACAACTGGAGGTGTACTCGGTGGATATGCATGGGGTGAGAATGCGGGGTGGATTTCTTTTAATTGTGCAAACTCGACAAGTACATGTAGTTCAGCAAATGGAAACTGGAAAGTTACGATTAATACATCAGGAGAATTTTCTGGATACGCATGGAGTCAGAATTATGGTTGGATTAAATTCGAATGTCCAGGGTCTGATACTGCTGCAGATGCCGACTCATACGCTGATACGTGTGTAAAAACAGACTGGACACCATCATCATCTCTTATGCAATGTGAAGATGGTGTTGATAACGATAGTGACGGTATGATTGACTACCCAGCAGATACTGGATGTTCTTCTTTGTCAGATAATACTGAATTGACTACATCAGGTGGCTCGGGTAGCTCAGGTGGTTCAAGTGGTGGAAGCGCAGGATCTGGAGCAGGATCTGGGGCGGGGACAGGAACAGGTGCAGGTTCGGGGGCTGGAGCTGGTTCAGGCTCTGGTTCTTCGAGTGGGGGAAGGATTTCTATTCCTTCTGTTATAGAAAATCGTATTACTCAAACGATTAATATTGTTACAACATTTATTACAAAAACCCCAATTCAAAAAGTTGTTGATGCGGTAAATACCCCTGTTGCAACAGTGCTCATGGTTGTCGGGGCAGTGTCTGGATTCTTGATGAGTTTCCTCACGGTTCTTTTTTCAAACCCACTTTCATTCTCAGAGATGTTCTTGATTCCAATCCGTATCTGGGGATTGATTATGACAGCACTTGGACTCAGGAAGCGTAACCGTCCATGGGGGGTTGTCTATGACAGTATTACCAAACAGCCACTTGATCCTGCGTACGTTGTACTCCAAGATTTAAATGGTAATGAAGTTGCGACGTCTATTACTGATCTTGATGGAAGATACGGATTCCTTGTTCCTCCTGGGACATATAGAATGCTTGCACATAAAACCAACTATGAATTTCCTTCAAAGAAATTAAGTGGTCAGACACATGACGAGTTGTATCAAGATTTGTACCTCAATGATGTGATTACTCTTGGAGAAGGAGATGTGATTACAAAAAACATTCCGATGGACCCACTTCATTTTGATTGGAATGAATTTGCAAAAAAAGACCAAGGACTTATGAAATTCTTTTCTCGAGGAGATGTTTGGTTTGCTCGTATTGCAAACATCTTGTTTGGTTTTGGTTTTGCAGTTACCGCTATTGCATCATACGTTGCACCAAAACTCTATAATGTTATTACACTCTTTGTGTACGTACTCCTTCTTATTTTGAAGAGTACCGTACTCAAACCTCGACCATATGGTCGAATGCGTCACAAGGATACCAAACGCCCGATTCGTTTTGCGATTGTTCGAATATTCTCTGTAGGAGTAGATCGTGAAGTTTCTCATAAGGTGACAGATATGTACGGCAAATACTATTGCTTGATTCCAAATGGACGATATTATCTCAAGATTGATAAGAAAAATACTGATGGTACCTATACACCAATACACACATCAGGCGAGATAGAGGTGACAAAAGGGTATATAAATAAAACATTCGATATCTAAGGTTCAAAAAGTAAGCCCCACAGAAAAGGGCTTGCTTTTTTATTGGGCGTATAGTAAAGTACGGGGACTAGTCATTTCTGGCTATTTTTAGTTTATCTATGCCTACAATCAATCAATTGGTTCGAAAGAGCCGTACAAAAGTTGTCCGAAAGTCAAAAGCCGTTGCTCTCGCACGCGGTTTTAACTCGCTTAAGAATAAGCCTGTTTTTTATCCTGCTCCATTTAAACGTGGTGTATGTACAAAAGTTTCAACAACAACCCCAAAGAAGCCTAACTCAGCGCTTCGAAAAATCGCCCGTGTTCGTCTTACAAACGGTATGGAAGTTACTGCGTATATTCCAGGTGAAGGTCACAATCTCCAAGAACACTCAGTGGTTATGCTTCGTGGTGGTCGCGTAAAAGACTTGATCGGTGTGCGATATCATATCGTTCGTGGACGACTTGATGCAACTGGTGTTGATAAGCGTCGTCAGGCTCGAAGTCGATATGGTACAAAAACTCCAAAGGAAGGAGCAAAAGCTAAGAAATAATTTTATTTAAACATCTACTATGCGAAGAAAAGTAACAAATCGAAATATCGTTGAGCCAGATATTATGTATAATTCTCAAAAACTTGGGAAATTTATCAATAATATCATGCTTGATGGCAAGAAGGAGACAGCTCGTAAGGCTGTATACAAAGCGTTTGATATTATCAAAGAAAAGACAGGTAATCCAAATCCTCTCGAAGTATTTGATACAGCAATCAAAAACGCTGGCCCTCTTGTTGAAGTACGATCACGTCGTATCGGTGGTGCAAACTATCAGGTTCCTCGTGAAGTTCGCCCAGAACGACGTACTGCACTCGCAATGCGATGGATCATCAATGCTGCTCGTGGTAAAAAGGGTTCTCCTATTCATGAAAAGCTTGCTGAAGAACTTATCCTCGCTTCAAAGAACGAAGGTATTGCAATCAAAAAGCGTGATGATACTCACAAAATGGCAGAATCAAACAAAGCATTTGCCCATTTTGCTTGGTAACAAAGAACAACCCCGTCAGGGGTTTTCTTTTTACCAGTACAGAATGGAGTCCTAAAGGACGGCGATTTCTACATACGGATTACCGCATAAGAAATCGGTTGCATGCAGGCCTTAGTTTTATGAAATAAAACTGTAGGGTCGGAGTCACCCATTTTGCTTGGTAATAAATCTCAAAAAATCCCCTTTAGGGGATTTTTTATTTGTGGTATCATAAGGAAAATTATAATTTAATGCATAATATATGGAATCATTCCCACAACAAAAAAATAACCAAGAACTTCCAGGAGAATTTTTTCTTGATGTTAATCAGCCTGTACGTGAATTAAGTTTAGAAGAAAAAGAACAAGATGGGGAAAAAAACAAAGACCTTCCTCCTCCACCTACAGAGGAACATAACGTTATTTAATCTAAAAAATCCCACCAATTGGTGGGATTTTTTTTTGACAAACCATATATTTTATAGTAGTGTGAACAAAACTTGATTTTAAAAATATGAGAAAAATAATAGCAATTCTTTTTGTTTTGCTGGGATTTTTCTCATGTAAAACAAAGCAAACTAAAGGCGTGTTCCATGATCAGACGATTGAGCCATTCGATACGGTGACTGTTTCATCATCTGTCGACAGTAGTATGAAAAATCTTGTTCAAACTGGTTTATTTAATCTTGAGCGAATCTCGAATTCATTCTATTTTTCAAAACAGTTCAAAAGGCGGTTTTCTCATTCTATTCTCATCACTGATATTTCTGAGTTCCGTGTATCATCATTTGATGTCATAAAACGTACACATGATGATGAGATGTTGAAATGGGCGGGGAGAAAGTCATTTTCTGAAATTGAATTTCTTGTTGTGTTTGGTGCGCTGTTTAAGATGCACCAGAATGGTAAGGTCGTTTTCTTGAATAATCGAAAACCAAACATTTTCCACGTGAGAACCGTTGATGGATTCTCTGTTGCGGTAGATGTCTGGTATCAAGACGGACAGTGGTGTTTCAATTCTCGGCCACTCGATTCTTCCTGGATATCAGGAGGTCGTATTTTTATGAGGCGCAAATTTGATCGTTAAAAAAACACAAATGTATTTAAAATGCCCCGCGTATTGTTGGGCATTTTAATTTGACAAATATTCAGAAAAGAGTAGTTTTAGTGTAAATAAATACTTCGAACATGAAAAATAATAAAATAAAAGACCTCTCAGGATTTGGAGATCTTTGGGATCATAATGGGGATCTTCTTTTCGAAGAAAACCTTAAAAATGCTTTTTGTGAAATAGAAGATTGTGGTTTACTTGATGACAAAAAGAAAAAATACGAATTTCTTGTTTCCAAATGTTTTTTCCCTAAGATAGGTGATCCATACAGGGATAGCTTCGTTAAAAAGGGTACTATTCGAACACTATTTAATTTATGGAAAAAAACTTTCGATGAGCCTTTTGATAAAGAAGAATTAATTTTTTTCCGTGAAGAAAAGTCACACCATTGGGAAAACTACAGAAAAGAAGCAGAAAGGAAATCTGCTTGGAGTGCTTATGGTGCTCATGTAAGGTATCAAAATGAGCAAAGAGAATATGCAGAGGCTGAAAAATTACCCACAGAACAAAAAGAAAAAAAGATCAAAGAACTGAAAAACAGAACAAATCACCTTGTAATTGGTTGAATAAAAGCCCGTATGAAAATACGGGCTTTTAGTTTGCAAAAAAGGCTCGTCTATTGTATATTCTATGGACAGAAGCCTTACGGGGTTTTTATTTTTATCACTAAATATACATATATGGAAAGAGATTATCCACTAGAAAAAGTTAGAAATATAGGAATTATTGCCCACATCGATGCGGGTAAGACTACGACAACAGAGCGTGTGCTCTTTTATACTGGTGTGTCACACAAAATCGGGGAAGTGCACGATGGTGAGACAACAACAGACTGGATGGAACAAGAGCGTGAACGTGGTATTACGATTACCTCAGCAGCGGTGACTTGTTTCTGGACTCCTACATATGCACTTAATGATAAGACGAAAAAACACCGTTTTAATATTATTGATACTCCTGGGCACATCGACTTTACGGTAGAAGTGAAGCGTTCACTTCGCGTACTCGACGGTGCTGTTGTTGTGTTCGATGGTGTTGCGGGTGTTGAACCTCAGTCAGAAACAAACTGGCGTTATGCCGATGAAGCGAATGTTCCTCGTGTCTGTTTCGTAAACAAACTCGATCGTACAGGTGCTTCATTTGAACACTCATACAAAACTATCCTTGATAGACTTACAAAGAAAGCTATCCGTATGCAGATTCCTATCGGCCTCGAAGATAACTTCGAAGGGGTGATTGATCTTCTCAAGATGAAGGCCTACTACTTTGAAGGTGATATGGGTAACAATGTTATTGAAAAAGAAATTCCAGAAAATCTCAAGGCTGAAGCTGAAAAATATCATGCTGAACTTATCGAAAAGATTGTCGAACAAGACGATCAAATCATGAGTGAATATTTCGAAGGTAAGATTCCTGATCTTGCGACACTCAAGAAATTGATGCGTAAGGCTGTTATTGCAAACGATGTATTCCCAGTATTTGCAGGTAGTGCACTCAAGAACAAGGGTGTACAGCTCGTACTTGATGCGGTAGTAGACTACCTCCCAGCTCCGACAGATATTCCACCAATCACTGGTATTGATCCAAACACAGACGAACCTCTCGTACGTGAGGCGTCTGATTCTGCTCCATTCTCAGCGCTCGCATTTAAGATTGCGACAGACCCATTCGTTGGTCAGATTATTTTCTTCCGTGTGTACTCTGGTTCTGTTTCAGCGGGAAGTTATGTCTACAATCCTCGTACTCGCAACAAAGAACGTATCGGCCGAATTCTCCGTATGCACGCCAATGACCGTGAAGAAGTAAAGAAGGTGTACGCTGGTGAAATCGCGGCTGCAGTTGGACTCAAAGACACCATCACTTCAGATACACTCTGTGATGAAAATGCACCAGCGGAATTGGTTCGTATTGTTTTCCCAGAACCAGTTATCTCACTCCGTGTCGAACCAAAGACAAAAGCTGACCAAGAAAAAATGGGCATGGCACTCAACCGTCTCGCACAGGAAGACCCAACATTTCGTGTATCGACCGATGCTGAAACAAACGAAACAATCATCGCAGGTATGGGAGAACTCCACCTTGAAATTATTGTTGATCGTATGAAGCGTGAATTCGCTGTTGAGACAAATGTGGGTAAACCACAGGTTGCGTATCGCGAAACTATTACAGGATCGGCAGAAGTAGAAGGGAAGTACATCAAACAATCTGGAGGTCGTGGTAACTACGGTCACGTTAAAATCAAAATCAAGCCAATGGATCTCTCTGTTGATGCAAATGATCTTCCAAAGAACATCAAGCGTGAAAAAGGATTTGAATTTATTAACACAATTAAAGGAGGTGCTATTCCACAAGAATATATTCCTGCGTGTGAAAAAGGATTCAAAGAAGGTCTCGACCGTGGTGTGCTTGCTGGTTTCAAACTTGAAAATGTTTCAGTTGAACTCTACGACGGAAGTTATCACGATGTTGACTCAAACGAAATGGCGTTCAAAATTGCAGCAAGTATGGCTGTCCAAGATGCATGTAAGATTGCTCGTCCAGTAATCCTCGAACCAATGATGAAGGTTGAAGTTGTTACACCAGATAAATTCATGGGTGATGTGACAGGTTCACTTTCATCAAAGCGTGGACTTATCGAAGGTATGGAAGCTCGTGGTATGAACCAAGCAGTAAAAGCAGTTGTTCCACTTTCTGAAATGTTTGGATACATGACGACACTTCGTTCTATGACTGAAGGTCGCGCAGGATTCACTATGGAATTCCTTCGCTATGATATTGTTCCACAAAATGTAGCAACAACTATCATTGAATCACGTAAATAATTTTTACAGATACTAAAAACCACCCTAAAAGGGTGGTTTTTAGTATCTTGCTATTTTTGCAACGTATGGTAGTATTTGTTCAAACATAAACAATTGTACTATGAGAACTTTAAAAGTTATGGTTCAATTTACTGAACGTAAAAGTGGTTTTCTTGAAAACTACCTTAATGAAATTAGTAAACTTGACAGAATTTCTTGGGATGAGGAAGTTGCACTCTCTCGAAGAATACAAGAAGACGATGACCCCGTTGCAATAGATCGTTTAGTATTAGCCAACTTACGATTTGTTGTATCTGTTGCAAAACAATATCAAAATCAAGGTCTTTCGTTGAATGATCTCGTAAATGAAGGGAATTACGGTATTATTAAAGCAGCAAAAAAATTTGATCATTCTCGAGGATTCAAATTCATCTCGTATGCTGTATGGTGGATTCGTCAGTCTATTATGCAGGCAATTGCAGATAATTCTCGGACTGTTCGTGTTCCGGGGCATCAGATTACTCTTGCAGTGAGTATTACAAGGGCTATTGAAAAACTCGAACACAAGCTTTGTCGGTACCCAACACCAGAAGAAATCATTGCTTTTGTAGAGACTCAGGAAAAACTATCAGAGGCACATATCAACGTCTTGTTATCTATGTATGTAAATAGACCAATGCGACTTGATGCTCCACTTACTCAGTCCGAGGGTGACGAAATCACGTATTATGATGTTGTAGAACAAGAATCAGAGGAATCACCAGATGAAGGATTCTATCGTCTTGATTTGCGCAAAGAACTTTTACGTGCCATGAGGAAACTCGATGATAGGGAGAAGAAGATTCTTACTCTTTATTATGGGCTAGAAGAAAAAGATGAGGAACCTTTAAAGCTTGAACAGATTTCTGAGGTCATGGGTCTGACCCGTGAACGTACTCGTCAGATTAAAGAAAAAGCACTCAAGAGATTAAGGAAACTTGTATCTCGTGACAAATTACGTGTGTATCTAAAATAAAAGGCCGTATCCTATGTGTACGGCCTTTTGTATTTATTTTTTTTGAAATACGACCAAATAATGATATACTCTCTCTATATTAGTTAATTTTTCCTTATATGAAAATCGAAAAAGGGAACATCGGTGTTATTGTTTCGTTTCTTATTGTCATAGTACTTATTGTATCTGTGGTGTATTCTCGTATGAATCTAAAAGAAGAAACACCTCTTGTTGATACCACTCCAGTAGTACAAGAGCAGGTAGAACAAGATAAAAATCCTATTACGGTAAAAGACAATCAAGTAACACCCAAAAAATCTATGGAACAAATTGCAAAAAATGGAGATTTACTTGTTATGAATTACACTGGTCGTTTGACGAATGGTACAGTGTTTGATTCAAATGTTGATCCTAAATTTAATCACGTACAACCGTTTGAATTCACACTCGGTGCAGGGCAGGTAATTGCTGGCTGGGATGAAGGTCTCGTGGGGATGAAGGTTGGAGAAAAAAAGACTCTTACAATTGCTCCAGAAAAAGCATATGGGGATCGTGCAATGGGACCTATTCCTGCTAACTCAACACTTATTTTTGATGTAGAGCTTGTTGCTATTAAATAATCTATGCCTGTTTCTCTTCTTAAAAAAATACGAGATAGTATTTCTCAGAAAAAAGTTTTTATACCTCTTGGGTTGGGGATTATAATACTTGCTTTTTTTCTTGCACGAGGAACATCAGATGCATCACTTTCTATTGTGACACCTGAACAAGGGACTCTTAAGGAGACTGTTCGTGCAACAGGGCAGGTGGCATCAAGTATTGATTTTAAACTTTCATTCAATACAGAAGGTATCGTTCGAAATGTCCCTGTCTCAGTCGGAAGTGTTGTCGTAAAAGATCAAATTCTTGCAACACTTGATGGTCGGAGCGAAGAGGCTTCTGTCATGCAGGCGCGAGGTGCGTTACTTTCTGCGCAAGCAAAAATGAAGCGTACAAACGAAGATGTCCTCCGTGCTCGTGTTCTATTAAAAAATGCAGAACGTGATCTTGAGACAACACGACTTACGCAGGATGCTCTTGTATCAAGTGCTTTTCATGCACTTCTTAATTCGACACCAGAAGCGTTTGCGTCATCAGATACAAATGACTATGAACTTCCAACGATTAGTGGGACATATAAACTCGGTAAAGAAGGTTCAATTAATGTGAATGGGTATTATTCAAATGGCGGATCGAGTTTTACTCTCTCAGGGCTTACGACAGGTGCAGGAATGATGAGAGTTAATACTCCACAGCCATTGGGGGATTCTGGTCTTTATATTGTATTCCCAACAACAAATCTTATTGTCTCAGATTGGACTATTCCAATTCCCAACAAAAAAGCTCCTGATTATCTTACAAATCTTAATGCATATAATAACGCACTCAAGAATCGCACTCAGGCTATCGCAAAAGCCCAGGCACTTGTCGACGAGAGAGAGTTGGATCTTTCTATTAAAAAAGACCCTGCCTATTCTGGTGATGAATACCTTGCTCGTGCAGATATTCTTTCTGCAGAAGGGGGACTTGCCCTCGCGCTTTCAAAATATGAAGATACAATTATTCGAGCACCAGAAGCTGGTACGATTACTGATATTCTTGTTGAATACGGAGAGAAAACAACACCATCAAAAGAAGCACTTGTACTTCAGGATATAGACAATGTCTACATCGAAGCACTTATCAATGAGTCAAATATTACTACAATCAAAGTAGGGCAAGCAGTGGATGTTTCTCTTGATGCATTCAGTAAGGCAACGATACTCGCGGGTATAGTAAAACATATTGACCCTGCTGCTGTTACAAATGATGGTGTAGTGAATTACAAAATAAAGATTGCTCTTACTGAAAAGAATCCGTTGATTCGTCCAGGTATGAATGCTGAAGTGACTATCATCGCAAAGACAAAAGAGAATGTTCTCTCTATACCAAAAGCAAGTATTACTACTATCGACGGTGAATCGTATGTCTATGTCCTTACTAATGAAAAACGAAAAACCTCTATAAAAAAGCGTGTCACACTTGGTATGTCTGGCGATGGAAATCGTGTAGAAATCCTCTCTGGTCTTTCTCGTGGTGATCGTATTGTGCTCGGGGTTAAAGACTAAATGGCTGATAGAACAAAAATAGAAAATTCAATAGCTCAAAATATGAGTGTCGGTTGGTTTTTGGCAAAACGAGAACTCAAGCGTGCAAACAAATGGACAACAGCACTTATTGTGCTCGTGATGACACTCACATTTCTTAACTTGATTGTTGTATCAGGTATTTTGGTCGGTCTTATTCAAGGGTCAGAGGATGCTCAGAAAAAATATGCAATTGGTGATATTGTAATCTCTTCTTTTTTAAATCGAAGTGCAATAGAGCAAACACCAGAAGTTATTGATATTGTAAAAACAATTCCAGGGTATCGTAACCATACAGTCCGGTATGGTGGAAGTGCTCGCGTAGAGTCAAATTATCGAGATACGATTAAACCAGGAGAAAAACGAGACGGAGCAGGAGGCTCACTTCTCGGTATTGATCCCGTAGATGAGGAGAGATTCTCTGGTGTTTCAAAATTTATTATTCGTGGTTCGTATCTAGAACCTACTGATGGGGATAGTATTTTGATTGGGAAAAATCTTCTCTACGAGTTCACGCCAATTGAAGCACCAGGGTTTCAAACACTTAAAAATGTTGAAGTTGGCTCTCGTGTAAAGGTTACGGTGGGTGATGTTTCCAAGGAATATTTTGTAAAAGGAATTCTTGGGAGTAAGGTTGATGAGTTTGATACATCTGTTGTCGCACTTGATAGTGAAGTTCGTAAACTTACAGGACGTACAAATCTCGACGCAAGTACGATTGCAATCCAGCTTACCCCAGGTACTGATCCTCAGTCTGCAAAAGATTTTCTCCTTACAAGTGGGGTAGGTGAGTATGCTCGAGTACAAAAAGCAGAAGAAGCATTTCCAAAGTTCTTTATTGATATCAAGGAGACATTTAGTATTCTAGGTACAGCAATTTCAAGTATTGGATTGGTTGTTGCGTCGATTACAATTTTTATTGTGATCTTTGTGAATGCAATCACTCGAAGACGTTTTATTGGTATTTTAAAGGGTATTGGTATCAATAAAAAAGCAATTCTTTTTTCGTATGTCTATCAGGCGACAATCTACGCAGCGCTTGGTATCGCAGTGGGTATGTTCCTTGTATTTGGTGTTATTAAACCGTACTTTGCAGAAAATCCAATCAATTTCCCATTTTCTGATGGTATCTTGGTTGCAACACTATCAGGAACAATAATCCGTGGGGTGATATTACTTATTACAACGATGATTGCAGGATATATTCCAGCACGGATTGTTGTAAAACAAAATACACTCTCTGCGATCTTGGGGAGGTGAACCCGCCAAATTTTATGCATTATGTTTATATAATCCAAAGTTTAAAAGATAAAAAGTTATATACTGGATGTACATCTGATTTAAAAAAACGTTTTAAGTTGCACAACAAAGGAGAAGTTGATTCAACTCGATATAGAAAACCATTTAAAATTATTTTTTATGAAGCTTTTTTAAATCAGAAAGATGCGTTTATGCGAGAAAAATGGCTGAAAACAGGATGGGGAAGAAATCATATAAAAAATACATTGTCGAACTATTTAAAAAATAAAATTTAGGCGGGTAAAATGATTGAAGTAAAAAATCTTACAAAAATATTCCAAAGTGGAGATCAGGAAATCAGGGCACTTGATGGTCTTTCTTTTAAACTTCCAGAAGGACAATTCCTTACTATTACTGGAAAGTCTGGTTCGGGTAAATCAACGCTTCTGTATCAGTTGGGGCTTCTTGATATGCCAACAGGTGGTGAAGTGATACTTGATGGTATTGAATGTGTCACACTTGATGAAAACAAGCGTACAATGATTCGTCTCAATGAGCTTGGGTATATTTTTCAAGATTATGCCATCTTGCCATCATTGACCGCTCTTGAGAATACAGTGCTCCCACTTTTGATGCAGGGGTATTCACAAAAAGAAGCAGAGGTAAAAGCAATCAAGGCGCTTGAGCGTATTGGTCTCGGTGATCGTATTCATAATCTTCCAAGTCAGCTCTCTGGTGGTCAGCAACAGCGCGTATCTATTGCTCGAGCTATTGCACATGACCCAAAGATTATTTTTGCAGATGAACCAACAGCAAACCTCGATTCAGAAACATCAGATCAGGTTATTAAGGCTTTTATTGACCTCAATAGAGACGGTCAGACGATTGTCATGGTGACACACGAACCAGAATACGCACGTCTTGCACACCGTACTATTACTATGGCCGATGGCAAGATAACAAGTGATACTCTCAATTAGGTTTTTGTGTATATGCTATACTAATATGTATGGTCCCATTAGAAGCCTCGGTCACGGTTTTTAAATAGGGAAATGGGTTATTATTCTTTCATATTAATTTTTACAGGACGGTTGTTTAAAGCATGAACGACCGCGACCTGCTTCTAACGGGATGGAAACATTTTTTTCAAATAAAAAGATTATTAATGGTGTTATTGTATTACTCGTACTTATTTCAGTGCTTGTATTGGTAACGATTACAAAAAAGGTAGGTCATAATTACAAGGGTGGCCGTGGTGGGGATTCTATCGCAACTATTTCTGTAACCGGAACAGGGGAGGTAACTGCAATTCCTGATATTGCAATTCTCTCACTCACAGTTTCAAAAGATGCGAAGACTTCAAAAGAAGCACAATCACTTCTCAATACAGAAGTGACAAAAGTTCTTTCATATATTTCTTCTCAAAAAATAGAAGACAAAGATGTTCAATCACAATTTGGTGGTATTACTCCAAAGTATGATTCACAGCAAATATACTGTATTACATATCCATGTCCACAACCTACTCCAAAGATTGTGGGATACACAGCAATGCAGTCTCTAACGATAAAGATACGAGCTGTTGATACTGCAAATGAAATTCGTACAGGTCTCGCAAGTGTTGGGGTGACTGATATTACTGGCCCAACATTTACTATTGATGACGAGAAAGAACTCAAAGAAGAAGCTCGTCGTGCTGCAATCGAGGATGCTCGTGAACAAGCAGAAGTTCTTGCTCGAGACCTTCGTGTTCGACTCGGCAAGGTCGCATCCTTCTCCGAAGGTACTAATGGCTATCCTGTTATGTATGAGGCAAAGATGGACAGAAGTGTGTCATCTGGAGGTCAGGCTCCTGCTCCAGAACTTCCAAAGGGAGAAAATAAAATTACTTCAACAGTTACTATTACATACGAAATCAGATAATAGAAAGCCCCCGAAAGGGGGTTTTCTGTATTATTGACTTTAGGGCTATAAAGGGGTACTATGTACTCACAAGCCCTGCAGGGGTTTTTTTATTAAGATATAAACTCTCTATTCATGAACACTATTATTTCATATATACAAGAAGTACGAGCAGAAATGGCCCATGTAAAATGGCCAACTCGCACACAGGCTCTCGCGTATACACTCGCAGTTATTGTTATTTCTGTTGTTGTTGCGTATTTCCTTGGTGCACTTGATTACGGATTTTCTCTTGGTCTTGAATATATCCTTACCAATTAATCACTATTTTTATTTTTTATGGCAAAACAAGAATTAAAGGGCGAACGAAATTGGTATGCGATTCACACGTACGCAGGATATGAAAATGCTGTGTTGCGTAACCTCAAACAGCGTATCGATTCACTCGGTATGAATGATAAAATCTTTGATGTTATTGTTCCAACTGAAAAGAAAATCAAAATCAAAGCAGGAAAGCGTGTTGAAGTCGAAGAAAAAGTATATCCTGGATACGTTCTTGTTGATATGATTGTGGACGATAACTCATGGTATGTTGTTCGTAATACTCCTCGTGTGACTGGATTCGTTGGGGCAGGGGTAAATCCTGTTCCTCTCAATAAAGACGAAATTGGTGATCTCTTTGGTCGTATGAACAAAGAAGATGGATCAAACAAACACCATATGGATGTTGAAGTTGATGAAATCGTACGTATTGCTGATGGTCCATTCAAGGAACTCGAAGGTAAGGTAAGTGATGTTGATCGAGAACGAGGTAAGGTAAAGGTTCTTGTTTCAATGTTTGGACGTGAGACTCCGGTTGAGCTTGATTTTCTTCAGATCAAAAAACTCTAAAATAAAACAAATTATCTAACCTAATCTACTGCGTTAAAATCCAGAATTGTTTGGTTGATGTATGCCACATACATTTCCCGAACAATTCTGGATTTTGCCTTGTATCTCAGGTCATCTAATTCGTTTTAGTATAAATATTTCTATTCTACAATTCGTTAGTATATTAGAATAGAATTCCAGAAATTTGGTTTTTAAAATTAAAAATTAAGCATAAAAGCACCCCTTGAAGTAGGGGTGCTTTTATGCTATAGTATCCCTGTTACGCTAAAGCTTCTACTTATACGTAATTGCCAATAGCTCATTGCTAACGGCTCAAATCTATTTATTATATGGCTGCAAAAAAAATAACAAAGAAAGTAAAGCTTCAAATTCCAGCCGCCAAAGCAAACCCAGCGCCACCACTTGGTCCTGCGCTCGGTCAGGCTGGTGTGAACATCGCTGAATTCTGTCAGAAGTTCAATGCTATGACACAGGATATGGCAGGTGATATTGTAGGATGTGTAATCTCAGTATATGAGGACCGTACATACGATATCAAGGTCAAAACTCCTCCAGTTGCCGGACTCATTTTCAAAGCCGCAGGCATTGAGAAAGGTTCAGGTAAGCCAAACACTTCAAAAGCAGGCAAGATAACAAAAGCACAAGTTCGCGCAATTGCTGAAAAGAAAATGCCCGATCTTAATGCAAAAGATATCGAAGGTGCAATGAAGATCGTTGAAGGCTCAGCCCGCTCAGCAGGAATCACAATCGTAGACTAATATAAAGAAAACCTCCATAGGGGGTTTTCTTTATATTAAGTGATATAATTAAAACATTATGAAAAAAATAATCATTATTTTACTAGTTGCCCTTGTTGTTATTTTTGGTTTTTATTCAGTAAAAATGAATAAATCAAAAATTACTGAAAATTCACCACAGGTTCCAAGTTCTCAAATATCAAAAAGTGAAGTTGCTCCGCCTGTTTCTACTAACAATAATCTAAAGAGTGTCACCTTGATTACATATACATCAAAAAATCTTGGCGTAAGTTTTGTGTATCCAAAGATCGATCCATATTTGAAAGAAAATATTACAGGATTTAATGAGGAAAATAAAGTTATTGAAAAGGATAATATTATAATTATTCAACCAAGTGGAGGATCAATAACTGTTTTCAAAAAAGATCCTAGTGTTTCTTTTGAAAAAACTTTGAAACAAATAATGCCAGATTGTAGAATTGTTATTTCTAAAATAAACCTAGAAAAAACAAAATTTTATAGTCCATATATGGGTATGGTAGCGAGAATATATTTTCCAGATGGGCATATTTGGGGTCAAGAAGATAAACCTCCTGTAGATTTTGAGGTTGGTCGGGCAGGGGATCTTGTTGAAACGGAGGAAAATAAAAAATGTGGAGCAGAGGTAGTTAACTTTGCCCAATATAATGCTTATTATTATCTTACAGAATCTGATTCATCAGATAAATTTATTGGAGTTCCTGGAATGCAACAGTCAGTCGAAGCTGTATTAAGTTGGGATAAGAATAATGGTTCTATTACTACATGGATGTCTACGGTAAAGTTTGTTAAATAAAAACCTAAATAATTAGCATAGAAAAAACCAAAGCATATGCTTTGGTTTTTTCTTACTTGATACCTTTTGACTTTATACACTTTATAACTTATGTTACTCCTGTACTCGTTCTACGTATTCACCACTTTCAGTATTGATGCGAATTTTGTCTCCTGCTTCAAGGAAAAAGGGGACAGTCATCTTTACGCCATTTTCAAGAGTGACTACCTTTCCTCCACCATTGGCAGTATTACCTTTGATGTTTGGTGGAGCTTCTTTGATTACAAATTCCATTTTGATAGGTAAACTAATCTTTATGATTTGTTCTTCGCCATCATTGTCCCAGATAAGAGCTGTGACATTTTCGTTTGCTTTGAGGAATTTTCCTGCATCTCCGATAATCTTTTCTTCAATCTTGAAACGATTCTTTGGATCCTCTGGGTCAGCGAACCAGTATTCACTACGATTTTCATAAAGGAATTTTACGTCTTTTTTTGAGATTTCTGCTTCTTCTGCTTTGTCTGATGCATGGAAAACAGTGTTCCATGTACGCCCAGAGAGGAGACTCTTTAGCTTTACTTGGTTCTGAGGTTTGCGTTGCTGTGTACGGGCAACGTGATTTTCGAGCACTTCACATGGCTCGTCTTCAAAAATAATGATTTTTCGCTCTCTAATTTCGCTATATTCAAGCATATACTTTAATTTAAATGATTAGTTAATTTTACACTACAAACATT
>JAGOOZ010000030.1 GCA_017992215.1 Minisyncoccota bacterium | reverse complement strand
CAAGTTGATATGGTGTTTTAATCATAACAAAATCAGTATTCATCATAAAAACACTTGATACTATCGTAATAGGAGAAATAAGAAATGTAATAATCGTCAAGATTTTCATTGTTTTATTTGTCTTATTGGCGAGAAGTGAATCATTGGTGATACGAATATCGTCTATGATTTCTTTGTATCCATCGACGCGGTCTTGTACGCGTGTGTATTCATCGCTGATTTCTTTAATGTGAGGACGGAAGCCTTCACCAAACATTTTTACGAGTGAATGCTCGAGTGTCGTAAGAACATCACCGTGGAAACGAAGGGCTTGGCGGAATTCGAGTAATTGACGACTTGCACGAGAGATTACCGTGACCATTTCTTCTTCAGCACCATCAAAGACCTTTTTCTCCGCCTCTTTTACAAATACATGTGTTTTGTCGAGTTCTCCACGGGTGGCATTGTAAAGTGCCTGAAGAAGATACCCAAAAAGGAAACCAGCATGAGTGTGATCGATGTGTCTATCGTGAATCATATTCTTTTCGAATTTTTTTGAAAAAGAATGAAGTGAATCAAGTGGGCCGTAATGCGTCGTAATAATAAAATCAGCGCCGATAATGAAGTCCACTTCTTCTGTGGTAATCGTATCACTATTGTTTTCTTTTGTAGGGAAGTGAAGAATCAAATAGGTGAAATGGGGATAGGTCTCTATTTTTGAATGGGGGCTATCTGTGCTCACCTGCTCAGCAATCGCTGTTGGAATAGCGTATCTTTCCATAATATGTACAAGTTCATCTTGGTGTGGTGACTGGAGATCAACCCAGGTAAGGTTCTTGTAAGTGTATGTAGATATCATAGGCTATAGTATAGCCCGTCCCTTGCATTTTTCAAAGGTTTTGTGTATTATAGAGTCCTGTGGAAAGCCCCCTTTAAGGGCCCCTCAGATATCATTATATATTATGGCAACAGCAAAAAAGACAACTAAAAAGACGACATCTGATTCAACTGAATTTGCAGTTATTTTGGCAGGCGGAAAGCAGTACAAAGTTGCTGTTGGTGATGTTATTAAAATCGAAAAAATCGCTGGTGAATACACACTCGGTGACAAAATCGTTTTTGATAAGGTTCTCCTCGTAGATAATGGTACTGATACAACTATTGGTGCTCCGTATATCGCAGATGCGACCGTAGAAGCACTCTTCCAGAAGGCTGGTAAAGGTAAAACTATCAAAGTGGTTAAATATAAGCAAAAGAGCCGATATCTCAAGAAGAATGGTCACCGACAACCATTTGTTGAAGTAAAAATCTCAGCAATCAAATAACAAAACGTATATCCACATGGATATACGTTTTGCGTTATGGTATATGCGTGGTATACTGTTTCCGAAATATACACGAACTGATAGTAGTTGTATATGCTTTTACTAGACCTGATGAATTTTCATAAGGTTCTGAAAAAGCAAATATAACCTAATCAATGAATATTAAGAGAATATTTATCAATGCGAGGTACAGGGTACTTCGTATTTGGGCAGTGTTTATACTGTTCCTTCTAGTACAAAACGTTTTCTCTCAGCATCCTCCTTCCTCATTGCTTACTCCTCGAGTAATCGAGGGTGAAGCACAATGGACACCTACTAAAAACCATTACATTGTAAATAGTAATGGCCTCATCGATGTTTCTCTCATACCTTCTAAGTTTTCATGGTTTGTTGAATATAATATTTCAACACAAACCTATGATTATACGGTTACGTATGACCCCCAATTGTACAAATATCTTTATTGTGGTTTTTCATTCGGCAATGA
Organism: Minisyncoccota bacterium; assembly: GCA_017992215.1. GTDB lineage: Bacteria > Patescibacteriota > Minisyncoccia > Phycocordibacterales > UBA9973 > UBA8515. The sequence goes on along the minus strand of JAGOOZ010000030.1, from coordinate 3,509 downwards.
TTTATTTGGTGCACACCCAGAGCAAAACCAATTCCAAATTGGCCCAAAGATATATCTTCAAGATTATCAACAATTTGAAGACTGGTTTACAAATTGTAACTTTGCAATCAATTACAGCGTCTTCGGTTCTGCAGATCATCGTATTGGTAAACCAGAATTCGCATTCAATCTTTTGACGAACCCACTATGGATTCATAAAAATATTGGAATCGTATTTCAATCAGCTGGAAGAATCCGAGATGGCAATGACTACTTTCTAGTACAAACTGGTATTGAATCAAAAAAATTACATTCTATTCTTGCGATTGGCACAGGGCAAGTACATAAAAAAGAAATTGAAATTTTTGTTGGTTTACAGATTAGTCTTATCAAGAGTCATCGTTCGTTTATCGTACACAAAAAATCCCCACACAAAGTGTCGGGATAATCAAAACGCTTTTCGTAGCCTATCCACGGTTGCGAAGAGCGTTTTTTATTGTCTCACTGTCAGAATATTCGAGTTCGGTACCTGTCGAAAGCCCGCGTCCGAGACTTGTTATGACAAGGCTATATTTTTGTGCGAGTGGAGCAAGAATTTCTCTAATGTACATATCAGTATGTTCACCTTGAGGGTTAAGTGAAAGCGCAATGATTACTTCTCTGAGTACGTTTTTTGAAGCACGGTCTTCGATTGTACGAAGTAATTCTTTTGTTCTAACAAAAGAAGGTGTTTCTTTGGTGACAATAGGTACGAGGCCACCGAGGATGAAATACATACCCTTGTATGTTTTACTTCGTTTAATACTTTCAAAATCAGCGTCTTTTTCAATAATAAGAAGTGATGATGGGTCTGTCGCTGTATTCCTACAAGTCTCACATAGGGATACATTTTCTGATTGAAAAAAGAGAAAACATGAGGTACATTGGCGGATACTTTTCTTGAGTGTTTCGATTGTGGAACTCAAATCACTCACATATTGTGGGTGTTTGTGAAGTAAAAAATACACAAAACGCTTGGCTTGGCGTTCTCCAATACCAGGGAATTCTTTAAATAATTGTGCGAGGCTTTCAATAGGGTTCATGTGTGTCTTTAGAACTGATCAAGTGTTGTTTCGGTTGGACCAAATGATGAAGCAAAGTCATGTATATTTGACTTGTCGAGGTTCATAAATGTTGTTGTTTTATCATCAAAGAAGAGTTGTACGATACCGACAGGACCATTACGGTGTTTTTCAATGAGGATTTCAGTGATACCTGTTCGCTCACTCTCATCTTTGCCCTTATCTTCTCGGTGAATAAACATAACAACATCGGCATCTTGTTCGATAGATCCTGAGTCGCGAAGGTCAGAGAGGCGAGGTTTACCTCCACGTGATTCCACCGCACGGGAAAGCTGTGAAAGAGCAATAACCGGTACGTCAAATTCTTTTGCAAGAGATTTTAATGAGCGTGAAATCTCGGTTACTTGGTTGACCATATTGTCATAATTTTTAGATGTCGACATGAGCTGGAGATAGTCAACAATAATAAGTCCGAGACCGTGCTCGGCTTTGATTCGACGACAAATAGATCTCATTCGAACAATAGAACTACCGGCCATATCATCAATAAAGATAGGTGCTTTTGAAAGACTATCAAGAGAGTCGCGGATTTTAGAAAATTGACTTTCTGAAGAGAGATTACCCGTACGAAGATCCCATGCATTCACGCGTGATTGTGCTGCAAGCATACGGTCGACAAGTTGCTGTGTACTCATTTCAAGTGAGAAGATCATTGTCGGTGTACCTGCATTGAGTGCTGCTTGTCGGGCGATATCAAGTGCGAGTGTTGTTTTACCGACAGATGGACGAGCCGCCAAGATAATAAGGTCTGATTTCTGAAGACCAGAGAGGTATTTATCGAGATCACGAAAACCTGTCGGTACGCCACGGAGTTCTCCTTTCTTTTCATGGAGACGCTCAAGACGATTCCACGCTTCAGGAAGTGTGTCTTTCAAAACAGAGAATGTGTGATTGGCTGTATGTGTGCCGATATTCATCATTCTTTTCTCAGCTTGGTCAAGCACCTCAAAAACATCTTCTATTTCTTCTCGAAAACCAAGTTCAGAGATGTCAGTACCAGCATCAATGATTTTTCTGAGGATATTTTTCTTTGCGACAATATCCGCGTAATGTTTTATGTTTGTTGACGCGGGAACAGAGTTTGTGATTTCACTTAAATAATTTGTTCCACCGATTTGGTCGAGAAGTCCACGGTCTGCGAGTTTGTGAGAGACTGACAAAATATCAATCGGTTCACCTTTACTTGAAAGTTCGAGCATGATGTCGTAAATCATGCCGTGTTTTGATGAATAATATGAGTCAGCAGAAATACCATCACTGATTTCATGAATAGCACCCGGTCGAAGCATAATTGAGCCGAGTACCGCCTTCTCTGAATCGAGGCTTTGTGGGGGGATACGGAGATTTTGTTTTTTGTCTGCCATAGGACGTATTGTAGCACAGTGCTCGAAAGTCAAAATCATGAAATCTGGATAACCCTCTTAATAACCCTGTGGGTAACTAGAGTCACTTTTTGAGGTGTGCAAAATAATGCTCTTTTTGATATGATAGATGAATATGAAAAAACGACTCATTTCGGGTATTCAACCATCAGGAATAATCCATATTGGTAACTATTTTGGTGCTATTAAACAATTTGTTGATTTGCAAAACGAGTATAATGCATCAATATTTATTGCTGATTTGCATGCGCTTACAACTGTACACAACAAAGACATTCTTTCAAAAAACATCCTTGCTGTTGCGATGGACTACCTAGCTTGTGGACTTGACCCAGAAAATGTGGTGCTTTTCAAGCAGTCTGATATTCCAGAAGTTACCGAGCTCACATGGTATTTTAATTGTTTGACACCGATGCCTTTCTTGGAGCGTGCAACATCATACAAAGATGCACACATGAAAGCAAAAGAAGTTACTGTCGGTCTTTTTGATTATCCGATTTTAATGGTCTCAGATATTCTTATTCAAGATGCTGATATTGTGCCTGTCGGACAAGACCAGAAACAACATATCGAATACGCGCGTGATACTGCACAAAAATTCAACAATACATTCGGTGAGACGTTTAAACTCCCAGAGCCAATGATTCTGGAAAGCGTAGCGATTGTTCCTGGTACAGATGGTCGTAAGATGTCAAAGAGTTACGGAAATACAATTCCACTTTTTGGTACAGACGCAGAGATTAAAAAAGCTGTTATGAGTATCGTTACTGATTCAAAAACACCCGAGGAATCTAAAAACCCTGATGAATGTAATATTTTCGCACTCCATAAACTTTTTTTGAATACAGATGAATTAACAGCGCTCCGTGCTCGGTATACTGAGGGCGGTTTGGGGTATATAGAATCAAAAGACATGCTCTATGAAGAGATTATCTCTTTCTTTGGTCCGCTCCAAGAAAAACGTAAAATATATGAGAATAATCCAGAATTAGTCAAAGATATCTTGCGAAAAGGTGCAGAAAAAGCA